>JAZRBX010000322.1:0-3071 GCA_045635285.1 Victivallaceae bacterium | reverse complement strand
AGGAAATACCAAAGATTTGTGTCAGGAACTCGATGATGAAATAAAGTCTGCCGTCGCTGAACTCAAATTTGAAAAATGTGCAGGATTGCGTGATGTCAAACAGAATCTGCTGGCAGTTTTCGGCCCGAAGGTGCGCCGTTTTGAAAATGCTCCGCTGCCGGAAAGAGATGATGAAGCATCAGGCATCGCCGCAATGAAACAGTTGCAGACGGAACTCGGTCTTGCAGGAGAACTTGATACAATTATTTGTTTCGATATTTCAAATATCATGGGAACTCTGGCGGTGGCAAGTATGGTGTGTTTCCGACACGGCAGACCTGACAGATCATCGTACCGTCATTTCAGGATCAAAACTGTGGAGGGAAGCAACGATTTCGCAATGATGAAAGAGGCGATCACCCGCCATTTTTCCCGCTTGATCGCAGAAAATAAAAATATGCCTGATCTGCTGGTGGTCGATGGAGGCAAAGGTCAGTTGAGTTCGGCAGTCGATGCTTTGATAGAGATAAACTGCCCTGTTCTGCCGGTCATAGGATTGGCAAAAAGAGAGGAGGAAATATTTCTTCCCGGCCGTTCGGAGAGTGTGCTTTTGAGCAGGAGCAATCCTGCGTTGAAAGTTTTGCAGGCACTTCGTGATGAGGCGCATCGTTTTGCCATTACCTATCATAAACATTTGCGGCATCGATTGCTTGAATACTCGGTGCTGGAAGAGATCCCCGGTGTCGGACCGATGCGCAAGAAAGAGATTTTGAGCCGCATCGGATCGGTTTCGCGGCTGAAAAAGATGACTCCCGAAGAGCTTTCTGCAAAAATTCCAAAATTAGGCATAAAAATTTCTGAAAAAATAATTGCATTTTTGCAGGATAAGAGTTAGATTATTGAATAAACATTTTTTTATGTGAAAATAAGGAGTATCAATATGAAAAAGTTTGCGTTTGGGCTGTTGAGTTTGTTTGTCGTTTTTTTGTTCGGATGTGTTTCTCTGGAAAGTATGCGCCGTGATGCAGAAAACGGTGATGAAACCGCACAGGTGCTCATCGGGTTGAAATATTTTTACGGCAGCAATGATGTCCGTCTGATAAGTTATGATGACGCTGCACGCTATTTTAAAATGGCGGAGAAAAAAGAAAATGCACTCGCATGTTACTACCTCGGCGAAATATATGAAAAAGGCTTGGGGCAGAATGATGTCGACAGCCGCCTCGCAGAAGTTTATTACGGAAGAGCCGTTAAAAATATGAATGCTCTGCCGTCGGCTCTCCGCAGACATGCTTTGCTCGCACTTGCCAAAATGTATGATTTCGGCAGAGGAGTTGAGCAATCATCTGTTAAAGCGAAAAGTTTTTACACACGGGCTTACAGCAAAGATGTTGCAGGTTCTGCCCCCTTGCTGGCAGATTTCATGAACCGCAGCGGCGAGGGATATTCCGCATGGCAGCTCAAACACATTCTTGAAGATGCCATCGAAGAGAATGATCCCATGGCAAATTATATGTACGGTATGCTCACTGTCAAAACCGCACCTCCGCAATCAAGAGAACTTCTCCGCAAAAGTGCCGATGCAAATTACGCTTCTGCAATCATCGCTTACGGAGCTTTGACCAACAACAAAATGGTTAAACGCAACGCTTATGAAAAAGCGGCAGCCTGCGGTTACGCTCTTGCTTTTTATGAACTTGCACTCCTGGAACTCCGCGAGGAAAAACGCTATGAACTTCTGAAAAAAAGTGCAGACAGAGGTCAGTTGGAAGCAATAGAGGCTCTCGGAGATTATTTTGAGATCCGCAAAGATTGGAACAGCGCATTGATTTATCATTATATCGCCGACAGAATCCGCAACAATGAAGCTCCGAGTCCCGCCTCTGTCCGTTTGGAAAGAGCATCAGGTTTGAGTCTGGCGGTCGAAAGTATCTGGGACAAAAAATCAATTCCTGATATTTCCATGCTCGGAAGCAACATAGATTATTTCATTCGCGGGCATAAAGCAGGTATTGCCAAAATCCGTGAAAATTATCAGAAGTATCTGGGGGAAGACCCCGAACGCTCCTATGTTAATATGGATTATGTTAAAATTTTCAATGAAAATATGCCTATGCTGATGGCAGGTGATATTTTCCGTACATATTATAACAGTATTCACGGCGGAGTCAGTGAGGATTTTTATTTGAATTATGCGATTGCCGCAGGTTATGCCATGCAGGGTGAATGTCAGTTCTATGCAGTGGAGAAAATCAATCTCAGCCGCAAACATTCCATGAAGTGGCATCTTGCAAAAATGCTTTTGAAAGCCAATGCTCTGGCTCTCATGGGGTCTCCCGGTGATGCTTATGAATTTCTTGTTGCCAATTACCGTCAGGGATTGAGCGACGGTGAAATAAATTTCATAATCGACTTCGTAAACGGCAACTGCAATATGCTGTTGAAAGATACTGATAAATTGAGTGCGGCTTTGAATATCCCCGCTGAAAAATTTGTTCTCTATAAAGATTTTAAAAAGCAGGATTTCTTCGATCTTGAAAATATGAATGATACTCATTTGAGAAAGACTATCGAAGAGCCGCAGTATCAAAAGTAAGATAACGGATTTTCACGGTGATGGACAGAAAACGATTTCTCCGAATATTGTTTATTTCTGCATTGTCGGCAGTAATTATTGCATTGCTGACTGCGGGGTGGATTTTTGTCCGCCGTCAGTCGCTTGAATATGCGGCAAAAAAGATAAGTTCGGATTTTTTCAACGGCGCATTGCCGCAGATCGACCATGAAAAAAGAACAGTAACTTTTGTTTCTGTCAGTGCTGATATTCTGAAAGAACTGCAGTCTGAAGGTGATGCGGTTTTTGCTTTTTCGGATAAAATTTTTGAACTTCCGTGGCGTCCCTGTCTGCAAAGTGTATCTTTGAATAAAGTCAAATGGATTTTTGATTTACAGAAACAGACTTTGAACGGCATGAAGAAAGAAGATTTTATCTCTCTCATGCAGGAGAAAATCAAACTTTTCAAACCGGAAAAAAATGCTATATTCCCGGATATTCTGACGGAGGGGACTGTATCTTTGACTAATCAAGCGGG
>JAZRBX010000321.1:0-2204 GCA_045635285.1 Victivallaceae bacterium | reverse complement strand
TGGACGAAGCCGGTGCAAAATCTCACATCTCTCAATCCAAAGAAAAACTCGACCTCTCCATCGAACTCGCTCAACTCGAAGAAATAAAACATTCAAAAAAAGAAGCCGTCGCCGCACAGGATTTTGAAAAAGCCGCCGCAATGCGTGATGAAGAACACAAACTTGAAGCTCTCATCGAAGAAAAAAAGAACTCTCATAAAAAAAGTTCCGCTAAAAAAATCCCCCTTATCTCCCCATCCGATATTGCCGCCGTCATCGCCAAATTAACAGGAATACCGCTCAATGACCTCGAATCAGGAGAAATCAAAAAACTCCTCCGCATGGAAGATGAACTCAAAAAACAAATCATCGGACAGGATGAAGCCGTTTCAATCATCTCCCGTGCCCTGCGCCGCTCCCGCGCAAATCTCAAAAATCCCAACCGCCCCATCGGGTCTTTCATTTTTCTCGGTCCGACCGGCGTCGGAAAAACTCTGCTTACCAAACTCATGGCTGAATTTATGTTCGGAAGTCCCGATTCTCTCATCCAGATCGACATGTCTGAATATATGGAAAAATTCAATGTTTCGCGCCTTGTCGGTTCGCCTCCGGGATATGTCGGCCACGGCGACGGCGGAGAACTTACCGAAAGAGTACCCCGGCGCCCCTATTCGGTCGTCCTTTTTGACGAAATCGAAAAGGCCCACCCCGACGTTATGCACCTGCTTCTCCAAATCCTCGAAGAAGGTCATATCACCGATTCCCTCGGCAGAAAAATCGATTTCCGCAACACCGTCATCATCATGACCTCAAATGTCGGTGCAGAACAGCTCACCAAAGGCGTCAAACCGCTCGGTTTCGGCAATAATGCCGCTCTCGATGAGGAAAAACAGAAAGAAAAACTCCTCGAACTTGCCAAAAAAACTTTCAAACCTGAATTTGTAAACCGTGTCGATGATATTATCGTTTTTCATTCGCTCAACCGCAGCGACCTCATGGCGATCATCGATCTTGAACTTGATAAAGTCAAAAAACGCCTCGCCGCACAGAATTTGAAACTCCGTATCTCCGATGATGTCAAATCTTTCCTCATCGACAAAGGCAATATGACCGAATTCGGAGCCCGTCCGCTCCGCCGTGCCGTCGAACGCTTCATTGAAGACGAACTTGCCGAAGAGATACTCAAAGGCTCTTTCAAAAAAGCAAAAACTGTCGATATAACCCTCGACAACAACAAAATCCTCTTCATCCCCGCAAAATAAAATTGTCAGGGAAAACTGAAATCATTTTGTTTGTCATTGAAGAATGATGGCGGAAAACTTTTTCAGCGTTCGGAGATCGCTTTCCGTAAACCTTCGCCCATGAAGTTGAATCCGCAGACCGCGATGAAAAGTGCCAGCCCCGGAAAAAATGTCAAATGCCAGTAATGAAGCGGATCTTCAAAAGATTGACGCAGTAATCCGCCCCAGCTGGCAGTCGGAGCCTGCACGCCGAATCCAAGAAAACTCAATGAACTTTCAGCAAGTATCGCACCTGCAATGCCGAATGTGAAACTTATCAATATCACCCCGGAAATATTCGGCAGCAGATGAATAAACAATGTCCGATACAGCGGAAGTCCCATCGATTTGCAGCTCAAAATATAAGCAAGCGATGACTGTTTCAATGTCTCTCCACGCACCAGCAATGCAAGCCCTATCCATGAAGTCAGCCCCAAAACTCCGATTATTATCAGAACTGACTGCTCAAATTTGTAATCTTTCAGCATTGCCATTAAAATAAGCAGAAGTAAAAAAGTCGGAAAGCAGTTCAAAATTTCAATCACACGCATTCCCAAAAGGTCTGTCAGCCCCTTGAAATATCCTGTAATCATACCGACAGTACAGCCGATAAACAAGCTCAAAACAGTGGCAAAAATTCCGACCGCCAGCGAAATCCTCGCTCCGTAAATCAATCTGGAGGCGACGGAACGCCCGATGTCATCCGTTCCGAGAATATGGATTTTTGACGGTTTTTCATAAGGAGATGCACATTGTTCATACGGTCCGTAAGGTATCGGAGCGAAAAGATTTATATATTGAGGGTTGTTGCGGCAGAGTTCGCGGAAATCGGTTTTGTCGATTTTCGGTTTTGCCGTAACAAACGGAATCAGCAGAACAACTGCTCCTGCAATGCGGCAGTATTTCCTGAATTTTTTGAATCCTGACGGTATCACAAAACTTGCA
>JAZRBX010000320.1:0-7037 GCA_045635285.1 Victivallaceae bacterium | reverse complement strand
TTGCTTTTCCGTTTTTATCAACCGGGGCGTGCCGCAAAAAAAATCAGAGGAACAGAGAATTTGCGTATTGTTGAAAACGAACTCCGGTTCAGAACTTCGCTCAATCTGATATTTGTAATTGCAGTTTTGCTGCGTTTGCTTTTGTCGCTGCCGATTTTTGTTGCGGGGGATGAAATGCTTTTCTGCCGACCTGACAGCGCATCGTATTGTTTTGACAGCGGAAGTTTTGATTGGGGATTCCGTGCGCCGCTGGTTTGTTTTGTTTATTATCTGCTGAAACAGCTGACGCCTTATGCGGTGATTTGTTACGGCAGTATCGGCATAATTTTAAGTTCGCTGATAATTTATCCTGCGGGGTATCTGGCAAGGATGATGGGCGGCAAAAAAGCATCTGCGGGAGTTGCAGGCGCACTGCTCTGGTGTTTCAATGTAACCGCCATCGGACATGCACCTTTGATGTTGAGTGATACATTATTTACATTTTTTGCCGCATATCAGGTATTTTTCGGGGTACGGTCATTTGAAAGCAAACGGCTGATAGATTTTGTTTACTGCATATTTTTCGGTATGCTTGCGGCATTGACGAGAGGAATCAATCTGCCGTGGATACTGGCAGTTGCACCGGTGCTTGCATTGTTTATTGTGCGTCCGAAATGGAAATGTATTTTTGCATTGGGCGTAAATATTTTTCTGGTGATGGTGTTCGTTTTTCCGTTCATGTACGGCAATTATAAACGGGCGGGAGTATGGAGTTTGGAATATAATGCCTACAATGCGGCAATACATAATACCTCCGCAGTTATCGCTCATGCAGAGAAACGAAATTCAAATGATGTCCTGCTTGAATTGCAGAAAAAAGCCGCCGCTGACAATCCTGCAGGAACACCTGTCGCCGAACAGATAATCTATAATAAAAAACTTTTTTCTGAAACAGTAAAGAAATATCCTGCAAGTTTTGTTATCACCCATTTGCCGCAGTATCAGATAATGCTGCCCGATGTGCCGACTGTTTCAGAGAATATGCGTTTGTCGGTTGAAGGCAGAGGCACTCTCGGAGTTCTGCGTGAAAAAGGGATTTTGGCGGCGGTCAGACATTATTTTGCCGACGGCGGAGCGTGGCTGATAGCTTTGTTGAGTCCGTTTCTGCTTTTTACATTGATCGGATATTTGAGCTGCGGAATATTTCTGCTTCATTCATTGATCCACTTCAAAAAGCGATGGATGTATATAATTTTGTGGGGAGCATTATCATTTTATTATATTTTCCTGCCCGGCCCTGTGGTAATGCCGCGCTATCACCTGCCTGCGATGATATTCATCTGCGGAACTCTCGGCTTCTGCTTCAATGCTCTTAAATTAAAGTTCAGTTCCCGCTAAAGATCAATTTGTATTACCCCCCCCCGCTTTGGTGGAGTTTTTCCGCCTCCTGCATCTTCAAAAGCCTTGCAAGCGTGATGCAAGAGGGCGCAGTCAGCCCCCCCCGACAAAAAGGCAATTATTTTTTCAAATGGGGGTGATGGCGATTAAAACTTTTTTTCAGCAATGACGGAAACACCGTCGGGGATGACGGCGATTTTTGCATTTTCACCGACGGAACGGTATGCGATTTTGAGGGCTTCATCAATGGTTGAAGCAACCTGCATTTTCATATCTTTGATTAATTGGTGCGGGCAGTCTTGAGTAACGAAAATGACTTGAAATTTGTCAAGAACTCTGGCGAGGATTTGGTATTGCCACTGGTCGGGGAGAGTTTTATTTCTTGGGACTGCTTCGATTTTATTGAGGAGTTCACGGGGGGAATCGGTTTCGGAAAGAGTTTTATAGAAAGCCTCTCCGCCGTGTCCGTCGCTGCATGCAGCGCAGATGATGATTACGCCTTTTTCGCGGCAGACGGCTTCGGCCGCGGTCATGCCTTTGACGCTCTGATAAACATTCTGGTCGAGGGGATAGCCGCCGTTTGAGGTTATAACAATGTCGGCTTCGGGGGCGGAGATGCCGCAGCATGATTTAAGGAATGAACAGCCTGCGAGGTGGGCTTTTTCCGCATCTCCGGCAAATGCTTTGACGATTTGTTTTTCGCCGTTTATCACGACGTTGAGGATGAAAGCAAGGTTTGCTTTTTTGGCGGCGAAGAGCATATCTTTGTGAATGGGATTATTTTCCAGATTGCCGGTGCGTGCGAATGGGCTGCTGATGAATTCAGCGCAATGGTTGGCAAGGACAGTTTCACGGGCGGCAATGCCGGGGAGAACGCTTTTTCTGCCACCTGAAAAACCGGCAAAGAAATGCGGTTCGATGAAGCCTTCGGAAACGAGAAGTTCGCTTGTAATTGCAAGTTTGTTTACGATGAGACTGCCTCCTGAAGGAAGTTTGCCGAGACGGTGATACATTTTTTCATCGCTTGCATCGTGGACGATGATTTTTTCTGAATTTACAATATTTTCGCCGAATTTTTCAATGAGTTCCGCTTTGGAAGTTTCACGATGACATCCTGTGGCAATGAGTATTGTAATATCAATATTTTTGTTGAATTTGCGGAGGCGTTTCAGCATAGCGGGGATAAGGATCTTGCTGGGGACGGGACGGGTGTGGTCGCTGGCGATGATGAGAGCGGACTTTTTATTTTTGGCAAGTTCTTCGAGGGGGAGCGAACCTATCGGGTTGTCGAGGGCATTTTCCACTTCGGCGGCAGGGTCGGCGGCGCATGGGGGGACGAAGGATTCAAAGATTCCGACGAGTTGATTTTTATTGATTTCGGCGGTGATAGATGTTCTGCCGTACGGCAGGGAAATTTTCTGCATTTTTTATCTCCTGAAAGTTATTTGAGCGGACGGTGCAATATCATTTTTCAAAAAATATTTCCAATTCCGAGAGTTTTTGAATTTAAATTAATGCAGAAAAGCACAAATGCAAGTTTTTTTCTGCAAAAGCTTGAAAAAAGTGATTTTTTGTATTATATTTACCAAATAACGGAGGTTTCAGGGTAATGGACTTTGGCATGAAGAAAATTTTACTTGTTTTATTTTTTGCAGTGCTTATTGCTGTTGATTCATCGGCATTGTCCCGCAGCGGCAATCTTGTAACTCCGACGGAGAATTATACTCCGCCTGCACTTTCCGAAAAAGGGGCATGGACTCTGGTCATTGTCCCTGATACCCAGACATATATGAAAAAAAAGGCGAATCACTCTATTTGCAATACTATGTTCAAGTGGATCGCAGATAATTTGCAAACTCTTGATATTCAAGTTGTGCTGCATACGGGCGACCTCGTTGAACTCAATGAGAACAAAAGAACTTATCCGCCGGTCATTGATTGTAATTCTGAACAGCAATGGCATTGTATTTCAGAGATTTTCAAGCATCTGGATAATAAAGTTCCTTATGTCGTAAGTACGGGAAATCACGATTACGGCAGTAACAATTCGGAAAACCGCAGAACGAATTTGAGCAAATATTTTACTCTGAAGCGCAGCAGTAAATTGGCGGAAACTCTGATAGAGCAGGGGAAAAATACTTTCGGTGAAAAAACTCTGGAAAATGCCGCTTATGAAATAACCGTTCCGAACGGCAGGAAATTATTGATAGTTACTATCCAGTTTGCTCCGACGAATGAGCAGATCAACTGGGCGAAAGAGATTTTTGCAAGAGAAAAATACCGCAATCACTTCGGAATACTGCTGACTCATTCGTATTTGCAGCCTTTCGGAAGAATATTTACCGGAGAGCCGCTCAACGGACAAAACGGCAGAACGATTTTCAAAAAAATGGTTGCCACCTCCGATAATATAAAACTGGTGATTTGCGGACATTTCGCAACTCCTGACAGCTGGCAGGGAAGTACAGCCTTTTTCAAACAGAAAAATTCTTACGGCTCAACGGTTTATGAAATGCTTTTTGATCCGCAGGCAATAGGCGGCGGCTGGCATGGCACAGGCGGCGACGGCTGGATAAGACTGCTTGAATTTTCCGAAGATATGAAAAAAGTCAAAGTTCGCACATTTTCTCCTTATTTTGCTTCAGACAAAGCGACGGAAAAATTTTCTTATCATACTGCTCCTTTCAATGAATTTGTTTTTACTTACGAAGATTGACGGTTCGCGGATAAAAAGATTGATTTTTTTACTTTTTTATCTTGAAAAATATTTTTTCGCAATTACAGTATTTGCACGATTTCAGCATAACAATCAAAACGGAAGGAATTTATCATGCTGCGTTATCAGGAAAATAATGAACTGCATTTGGATTTTCATGGTACAACCAATACAACTTTGAATTATATTGCAGATAAATATGGTGTGGAAGCATTGCAGATGATTCTGCGTAAAACCGGCCGTGATGTTTATAAGTCAATCCGTGAAAAACTTGCCAAAGGCGACGCTTCTGAACTCATTGAACATTTGAATTGGTTTTTCTATCGTGAAAAAGGTAAATATACTTTGAGCGTCAGCGAAAACGAGATCGTCCTTGAAGTTTTTGAATGTCCCGCCATCCGTCATTTGCGGAAACTCGGACTTGAACCTTCAGAACATGTATGTTTGCAGACTGAAGCCGTCAATGAGGGAATGTGTTCCGATACTCCGTGGACTTCATCTGTGAAAGTAATTGCCGAAGGCCATTGTATCCAAACTTTCAAAAAAGGTGAATAAAAAATGATTCCGAGCGATCATTTTGTTCGTTTTTACAATGAAGTTTTCAAGTTCCTTGATGAAAAAAATGAACTTGAAAAATACTATCTGCATATCAGCGAACACCAGGAATTGCATTGCCTTGAACTTTTTAAAAACAAGGGAATCAAAGGTGTTTATGAATACTATTTGAAGATTTACAAAGAGGAAAACTGCGAGGGCGAATTGAAACTCAATGACAATGAGATGTTTTTGAGTATGGATCGCTGTCCGAGTTTGTCCAAAGCCATGGACAATGATGCAGGCGTTTGTATAAAATATTGTCTGCACTGCAGCGGCTGGACACTTCCTCTTTATCGCAAAGCCGGGTTGTATGTTGTTTCCGACACGATGGGGTTGCTTACTCCCAAGTGCCGTGAATGGATTTATGAAGACAAGGCTCTTGCCGCTGCCAAATACAGGGAGTTGCTCAAAACTTGTCCGAAAGAACAGTTGAGTATAAATTTTGAAGTTGAAGAGTGAAAAATCATTTCAAAATATATTCTGAATGAGCAGGATTTTTATTTGCCAAAGATCAGATCGTATGCTATATTTGTGTGCGATCTGTTTTTATTTTTGAGAGGAGAATATGAAAAAAAGTTTTTGCAGTTATTATCTGGATGAGCCTTTGCAGAAAGGCAGAGTATTTGATGTTTTTGAAGCGGAGTCAGATGTTCCTCTGCGTGATACGGCAGTTTTTTTCGTTCACGGCGGAGCGTGGAAACTTGGTTCAAGAGGCGACGGAGTGCATATCCTTATGCAGGAATTAAGCCGCAGGGGATATATTACAGCTTCGACGGATTACCGTCTGGATGCGAAAGATGCGTTTGTTCAGTTGAGTGATGTCAGGGATGCGTTTGATGCGTTTGCTGATTTATTGATAGAGATGGGGCGTCCTGCAAAAATTGTGATTTTCGGAGAGTCTGCGGGGGCACACCTGGCTTCATTGACGGCATTTGCATTGCCGGGGCAGTGCGGAGAGGTGGTATCCGAATTGAAACACCCGGAAATCCGTCCCGTCAAGGCGGTGCTTCATGCGACGCCGTATGCTTTCAGATCGTGTGATGCCATTGCTCCGTCAAGTTGGGAGATGATGCAGAATATTGCCGGCGCACCGTACGAAAAAGAACCGGAGCGTTATGAGAGACTGTCGCTTTGTAATTATATCAACGAGTCGAATCCCCCGTCATTTTTTATTGAGGGAGAAAAAGAGAATCTGTTTTTCTCTGAATACTCACGGCGCATTGCCTGCGCACACCGCAGTTTGAATATCAGAAGCCAATGGAAAGTATATGCAAATGAAGGCCACGGATTTATGCATTCTTTAAAGCGGGAAACTCAGCGTGAAGCATTGGATGATATGGTCAAATTTATTGAAAATGAACTTGAAACAGAGTTTTGAATGGATATTTTTAAAGATTTTGTATCCGTCGGCAATGCGGAGTTGGATTCATTGTTGAAATTTACCGCTGAAATCGACAAAATGACCGGAGTTTTCCGACGCACGATATTGCTTGACCGTAGCCGATTGGAGAATGATGCGGAACACAGCTGGCATATCGCAGTTATGGCATTGCTTTTTGAAAAATATGCTGTTGAAAAAATCAATGTAAGTCATGCTGTGGCTATGCTTCTGGTGCATGATCTTGTGGAGATTTATGCCGGTGATACTTTCGCTTATGATGTTGAGGGCTATGCGAGCAAAGAACAGCGGGAAAAAGAGGCGGCTGACAAACTTTTTGCCATGCTTCCTGCGGAGCATGGGCAGTATATCCGCAATCTCTGGGAAGAGTTTGACCGCCGTCAGACAGCTGATGCCAAATATGCAAATTCTCTTGATCGTTTACAACCTTTTCTGCACAATGTTTTAAGCGGAGGCTACACATGGGTGAATGCAGAAATTCCTCCTGTTGCCGACATGGTTCGCAAGCGTATGTCAATACTTGAAGATTTTATGCCCGAAGTTCACAAATGGGTCGAAGCATCAATAAATAATGCAATCAATAAAAAATGGCTTTCTGAATAAGTTATAAAATTTATCGTTATTTGAGCAATAAAAAAGGCTGCTGCATATTATTTGCAACAGCCTTTTGGTTTATTGCGGAATTATTTTTCTGCAGGTGCTGCAGCGGGCGCAGTGGTGGGAACTGCGGGCAGAGCAGGCATTACAGGTTTTACAAAAACTTGCAAGTTGCTTGCTTTTTTCAGGTTTGTGATCATTGTTTCGAAAGCTTTTTTGGCTTCGAGGTTTTTCATATTGCGAATGAGCGGTTCTTTGACCTCATCAAAAAGCATGACGCTTTCCTTGACAGAGGGATTGCGGCGGATGATATGGAAGCCGTAATTGGTTTGGACAATGCCTGAAATTTCG
>JAZRBX010000319.1:0-8992 GCA_045635285.1 Victivallaceae bacterium | reverse complement strand
CTTTCAGCGGTCTGTGTCTTTTCAACGACACTTATTACGTCCGTATAAACAACAATGCCGAAGGTGCTTTCAATCCAGCAAACTGGGAGAAAGTCGCTCCGTCAGGCGTGATGTATGACAGTATCAGTCTGCTTATTTTCCTCCCTGTCATGCAGGGAAGTTACGACCAACGCTTCATGAAACTCGGCTATCTGCACTTTTTCCGCAACAGCCGAACCAAAAATGACTACGGAGTCAAGCCTCTTTTCGGACCGCACGGCAGTGCTGATATTGATTGCGAAGGCGACACAACAACCATTTACAACGCAAACGACCAGTACAACAAACGTTATCTCATCGCCGAGGACCGTTCAGGCACTAAATTGAATATATTTTCCATCGCCCGTCTGATACCGGGCAGAAGAAAAATATACTGCACAGTTTACAACAGCAATGCAAAACGCGCGCTGGCAACACAGGTCGAATGGGTAGACCTCGCCCCCGGCGACAATCATATAACCCTATATCTGGAACGGACCCTATGAAATTATTTGATTTTTTCAAACGCAAACGCAAAACTTTGATAATCACCGATGACGGTCAGCAGTTACGCTGTATCATCGCCGTGCCGAACCGCATCATCTCCTCCGGTGCGCCCAAAGAAAACGATCTTGATTCCGCAATCGCTTTCGGCAAAAAAAGGAAATGCAAAAGCGTAATGCTCATCAAAACAGGCGATGTCCGTGAACTCGATGTCAAACCGGGACACGACCTCGATGAAGAAGAACGCAAAAATACTATCGAATACGCCGCCGCCAACAATACAGGGGACCGTTCAGGCTCACAGAAAATATCTTATCTTGACGGCATGAAACACGATTTGAAAAGCGGCATCCTCATATCATACTTTGATACGGAGAAACTGCTCGAAACCGCACAGAAAATCAACAGTGCCAAAATGGAATTCAAAGGCGTTGTAAATTACAAACAACTGCTCATGGCTCACCATTTTGCCGAACCGGCAAAACACAATGATGTCTTCCTGTTTCTCATCGGCAATCACGGCTTTGCCGCAATTCCGTCTATGAACAAACTGCAGATAAAAAATCTTCCCTTCGGCGTACCGTCCGGCGAAAACGATGAAGAATATTTCGCCAAAGCCGAACGCCGTTTGAGTATGCTTCCGGCAGGGAAAAAAATCACCCTCTACTCCCCCGATGCAAGCAAAGAACTTTGCAGCAAACTTCAATCCATCAGCAATGCCGCCTCCGTTTCCATGACCGATTTCAATCAGGAACTGGAAAAAAGCATCCTGCTGACTCTCGATAATAAAAAAACTTCCCTGCACCCGGCCCTGCCGCCGATCGATCCGCAGGAAAGCAAAAAATCAGGCACTTTCATCGGGCTGCTGCTCATTGCGGCAACGGTTGCGTCTCTGCTGTATATCCAACACCGCAACGATGCAGAAATCAATTCCCTCAAGGAAAAAATACGCACCAATGAAGAAAAAACTTTCATGCTTAATTCAGAAAAAAATACTCTGGAAAAACTCGAAAATGTCCTCAAATACGAACAGGAATTGTATCAGGTCATGATCGTAAAAGAAAAAGTTTCAAAAGATTTCATAATCTTTATGAATCTGCTTGCAAGAACTCCGGTACAACTCAAAAAATACAACCGCATAACCTCAATTGAAGAACTTGCCAACGGAATTTATTTCAGCGGAGAAAGTATCTGGCAGCCCGATCTGTCAAACTTTTTCACCCTCATTGAAAGAGAATTAAGCAAATATTCTCTCACCCTTATTTCCGATGGATTGAGCAAAGAGGAAAACGGCAGAATAATTTTCCGCGCCCATGTATCAGCCGGAACAGGAGGCAAATAAAATGGCTCAAAATCAACTCAAAATATGGTGTGATGGATTCATGCGTTTTTACCGTAAAACATCATTTCTCACCCGCATTGTCATTTGTGCGGTAATAAGTTTCATATTTGCTTTCATCATGCTTAATAAATCAATAACTCCGCAAAGAGAAGAAATCAAAAAACTCAAAAGCACCGCCGATTCGATCAAAGTCGATGACGATATAAATGCTGAAATCAATGAACTGAAAAACAAACAGAAAAAAATCTTTCTGGCTGTCGAAAGTCTGAAACAGACCAACACCGCTCTCGTTGAATTCTACGGAACTTTGAGCAAGGCGGAAACCGGCAAAAATATTCTCGAACTTCGCAAATTTATGGAAAAAAACAGTCTGCGTATCCTTAATGAAGACCGATTGCAGCAGGGACAATCCGCCAATAATTACGCACCACTGCAAACAGCACCGACCCATATCAATATCAAATTGCCGTCAAGTTTCAATTTTGAAAGTTACAGATTTGAACTGCTCGGCACTTACACGGATTTGCGTAATTTTATGGTCGATGTTTATCTTGCAAATTCACTTTTCTTCGTCAATAATATCAAAATTTCAGAAAGCAAAGAGTTTATCACCGATAAAGAACTCCGTCAGCACCCCGCGTTGAAATGCAGTTTTGAAGTCCACGTCCCGTATCTTAACAACAAGTGAGTCCAACATGAAAAATACAATCTCCATCCGCAAAATAAATATCTCCGATGATGTGCTTGCCATCATTCCTTTTGCGCTGGCACACAGGATGAATGTCCTGCCGCTCTCTTTTGAAAATAATGTTCTCACCGTTGCTGTGCCGCCGGGCAAAGACATCATTGATATTATTGATGCCGTCGAAAGCGAAACCAATCTCCCCGTGGACTACCTCATCGCCGACAATACAGATGACCTCGCCGTTGCAATAAAAAGATATTATCCCGAAGACAATCTGACAGAAAACAATTCATCCGCAGGGCTTTTCAATATCATCCTCAACCGTGCGCTTCAACTGCGGGCATCCGATATTCATATCTGCCCCAAAGACAAACATGCTGAAATCCAGATGCGTATCGACGGCGAATTGAGAATCGACCGCACCATTGATCTCAATACTCTCAACGAACTTACCGCCGTGATAAAAATCGCCGCCGATCTCGATATTGCAGAAAAACGCACCCCACTCGACGGCAGTATCAATATCAATCTCGGCAATGAAGAAATAAATCTGCGCGCCGCAACCATACCGACAATTCACGGCGAACACATAACTTTGCGTCTGCTGACCCAGGATCATGATGATGAACTTGAAAAAATCGAATCCCTCGGCATGAGCAGTGAACATCAAAAAATCCTGCTGAATATCCTTAATGACCCCAATGGTATCATTATGCTTTCAGGGCCGACAGGTTCAGGCAAAACCACAACTCTTTATGCGGCACTGCGGCACCTGCGGCAAAAAGATTCTCTCCATTTGGTCAGCATTGAGGACCCCGTCGAAAAACCCGTCGAAGGCGTTACTCAAATCAAAATCGATGCAGACGGCGACCGCCTGACTTTCAATAAAGCATTGCGAAGTGTGCTCCGTCACGATCCGGATGTCATTATGATCGGTGAGATCCGTGACAGCGAAACAGGCGATATTGCCGTTAAATCAGCTTTGACCGGACATCTGGTACTCTCGACTCTTCATACAAACAGCGCCCCCGGTGTACTTACCCGTCTGGTGAATATCGGCATTGCTCCGTATCTTGTGGCATCGACTCTGCGTCTGGCTATTGCACAGCGTCTGGTCAAATGTCCCTGTCCTCATTGTATGCAGACACGGCGTCCGACTGCAGAAGAATGCAGAGAGTTCAACTGGAATGTAAACGATGAAACATTGCGTGTTCCCGAAATAAAGGGATGTTCTTTCTGTGATTACAAAGGTTATTCCGGGCGTATCGGCATTTATGAGATGATCCCGATAGATGATGATCTGCGTAAGATGCTGCTCAATAATGCAGATGAACTTGATTTTGAAAAATATGTTTTCGGCACCAGAGGAATGACCTCGCTGAAAAAAGACGGTGCAGCAAAAATTCTTGCTCTGCAAACGACCATTGATGAAGTAAAAGCGGTAACAAATTCGAACTTTTTAGGTGCAACAGTATGATTTTCAAATACATCGCATCGCTTGAAGAAGGCGGCAGAGAAAGAGGAGTGCTTAACGCTCCGAATCTTGAGGCGGCTAAAAAAATCCTCCGTCAGCGGCAGAAAACCGTTATCAAACTGGAGGAAGTCCGTTCATCAGTCAACGATTCACCTTATTTCAGTTTGAAAGAACGCTCAAATGCAGAGAAAAAACTTGCATCTTTATTCATAACTGCATCACAAAGAGAAGTTTTCCTCGATCAGTTGAGCAGCATGCTTGAGGGCGGTGTTCCCATTCTTTCCGCGCTGCAAACCGTTGCGGCACAATCAAACTATTTCCTTGCCCGTGCGCTTTTCGTCGTTGCAAACAAGCTTCAGAGCGGAACTTCTTTCACTTCCGCACTCAAAAGCGAAATGGCTTTCCTCGGCAATATTATTATCGGTATGATCAGTGCAGGTGAAGCCAACGGCGATATTGCAAGGATGTGCAAATATTCCGCCGAACTCATCGCCCGCAGAAGAAAACTCAAAGGACAGATAATTCAAGCGCTGACCTATCCTGTTCTTGTCGTACTGGTAACTGTCGGGATAGTTTCATTTCTCATGGCAAATGTCATTCCGAAAATCATGAAATTCCTCGAAAACCGTTCTGCCGGCTTGCCGCCGATCACGCAGGCTTTGGTCAATTCAACGGAGTTTATACAGAAAAACGGTCCGTATATTATCATTGTGCCGATTCTTGTTATCATTACAATAATCCTTCTCCGCAAAAATGAAACTGCGGCGGTAAAAATTGACTATGCAGCATTGCACATTCCCGTTGTCGGCAAAATTTTAAGAGATTCCAATAACATGCTATGGAGCAGAACCATGGGCATACTGCTTCACAGCGGCATTACCATCATGCAGGCAATGGATTACACCATCAGTGCATTGAACAACCGTTTTTACCGCGATGAACTTGAAGAGATGAAAAAAACTGTTTCGCA
Source organism: Victivallaceae bacterium (assembly GCA_045635285.1). Classification (GTDB taxonomy): domain Bacteria; phylum Verrucomicrobiota; class Lentisphaeria; order Victivallales; family Victivallaceae; genus RGIG5270. The sequence goes on along the minus strand of JAZRBX010000319.1, from coordinate 3,999 downwards.
GGGGCATCCGCTCTCAACGGCATTGCGTGTTTCACATTTGCAGAAATTCATTCCGCTTGCAGACTCAATGCTGGTAGTTGGTGAAAATACCGGCAATGTCGATTCAGGTCTGCTCAAAGTCGCCGATTTCTGCGATGCCGACCTAAAAAAAAGAATTTCTCTGCTGTCCAAACTGATCGAACCCGCCCTTTTTATAGTCATCGGAGGTCTGGTCGGTTTTGTCTATATTGCATTCTTTATGGGCATGATGGCAGCTTCAACAGGTAAATAAACAAATAATTAACATAAGGAAGAAAAATGAAAACTAAAAAAGCAAAATTGATCTTCTGCATCACCGGGATCATTATCATTGCGATCCTGCTGGCGATCCGTTTCGGATTATTCGCCAAGCTGATGCCGGAAAAAACTCCACAGCAAGCAACTCCGCAAACTGCCCCGACTCAAACTGCGCCTGCCCCCTCTCCCGCAGTACAGCAGCCAACTCCCGTCCCCGTGCAGATAAATCTGCCGCAAAACAAAACCGCAGAAGTCCTGCGGCAGGAACTCGCCCTCGGCGATCCCTTTGTTTATTCAAGCGGTAAAGAGGGGGAATACACTCCTTTGACCAACAGCAAGCCTGTCGGTTTGATTTCAGTCAAGGGCATCATCGAAGTCGAAGGCAAACCGCCTATCGCCATTCTCCACCTCAAAGATACGGAAAGAACATACTATGTCTCAAAAAATGATGTCATCCGAATCTCCACAAAAGCAAGCAACTCAGATGCTCCGCTCGAAGTTTATATCGTCGTTAAAAATATCGCCAAAGAAGAGGTCGAACTTGTTCAGCAGGAACGACCCGACAAAGTAATAATCATCAGATAAAAGGAGAATTTATGAAATACCGTAAATCTGTTTTGTATATTCTGATAACACTCCTGTTTATCAGCGTGCCGTCTGTTTCTTTCGGCGAAGTCGCCGATATGAACAAAAAAGTCCAATCCATCAACCTCAATAATGTAACCATGAAGGAAGCGGCAAGACTTATCGCTCTGGCTACAGGATTTCCGATCGTGGTCAGCAATGCGGCATCCACGGTCATTGTCGATGTCCATTTGCAGGATGTTACCGCTGAAACGGCGCTCAAATCCCTCTGTCAGGCTTCGGGACTCTGGTATCAGAAAAATGAAAAGGACAACTTCCTCCATGTCATGACCGCTGAAGAATTTAAAAATACTCTCAAATTCGACCGCAGTGAAAAAGTCGAAGTAATACAGCTCCTCTACCCCTCCGCAAAAGATGTCGGCGACGCTATCGCCAAACTCTATGTCGACAGAGTCATCTGGCTCGACCCCCGAAAAAATTCAGGCGATACCTACAACGAAATCACCAAAGCCCTGAAACGCATGGACCTCCTCGGCAGACGCGGAACTTTTGATATTACCGACAGCTCTTCTGTCGAAACAGAGGAAAAAGATGACGACGATGATGACGATGATAACAATAAACGCAACGAAGTCGCCAAAGCAACTCAAATCGACCTCTCCAAACTCGACGCAAATATGCTCCGCACCATGATCGCTATGGGTGAACTGAACGCCGAAGATATTAAAATAAGTAAACTTTTCAATACTCCCGGCGTAGTATTTCTCTCCGTCCTCCCGGAAAACAACTCCCTCATGCTCAGAAGCAACGACCCCGCCGCCATCGAAGAAATCCGCAATGTCATTGAACAACTTGATAAACCGAGCCCGCAGGTCCTTCTCGAAGTCAAAGTTCTTTCGATTTTGCTCGATGACTCCCGTGAACGCGCATTCGACTTCCTTTTCGGAACTAATGACGGCACTATTTCCGGCGGCTTCAACAACGGTTCCGTCGCCGTCGGCGGCGGTCAGGACATCATGAAACCAACCTCATACAATCCCTCAACCGGAGAAGGTCTGACCCCGCAGGGCAGCGGGATAAATTCCAAAGCCGCCGTCTTCAATGCCGTCAGCAAAAATTTCAAAGCCAGACTGCAGCTCCTCGAAACTGATGAACGCGTTACACAGCTCGCCACTCCCAATCTGCTGGTCAGCAACAACGAATCAACCACCCTTTTCATCGGTACGGAAACAACTATTATGGAGAAAGCGCAATCAACAACCACATATACCGAAGTTTCAAGCGGCGTTTTCCAGCCAAATGTTACTTGGAAAATCGACGCTCCAAGACGCAAAATCGGTACATCTTTGCTCCTCACTCCCAAAATCCACGCCGACCGCACCGTTACTTTGCGACTTCTGCAGGAAAAATCTTCCATCGGACAGGAGAAAAAGAATATCTATTCCGGCGGTATGGCAACCTCCGGAAGTGAAGAACAATACTTCATCTCACAGGATATTGACCTCCAGCGTATCGTTACCACCACCATCGGCAAAGACAAAGAATTTATCGTTATCGGCGGTCTCATCCATGAAGAAGTCAGCAAAAAAGCCGAAAAAATCCCCGGACTTTGCGAAATCCCCATCATCGGAGAACTCCTCTTTCCTCGCATGGAAGCAACCCGTGAACGCCGCGAAACTCTGATCATCGTCCGCCCATTCGTCATGCTCGCTCCCGGCGAAACTCAGATGGTTACCCAGAGATACCTCAACCGCATGAGCCAGCACCCGTCCGCCCGTGACGATCTGCCCAGCCTCGGCGTCAACAGCCCCAACGAACTTGCAAAACCCAAAGTCATCAATCCCAACGATCCGTGGTTCGTCAAAATGTATGATAGCATCCGTTCCTGGCAGGTCGATGATACATCTTCTTTTGATGTTCACAGCCAGTTCAACCGCGGTCTCCGCCGCAAAAATCACAGAGAAGCTCTTGAAGAAATCGAAAGGATCCAAAATGAAAACAAAAATAATGCTGAATAATCTGCTCATCGCTGCCGCAGTTATACTTTTAACTTCAGGATGTATGACTCCTGCAGAAAAAGCCGCCGAAGAAAATGCAAAAAAACAGCAAATGCAGATTCAACTCTCCCCTTTGCAGAAAAAAATAATGAATGCCGATTCCCTTGTCAAACAAAATAAATTTCAGGAGGCATATATCATTTACTGCGAAGCACAAAATGAAACAACTGATGAAAAACTTTACAAAAATCTGCAGGTCAAAATCGCCGCTGTTTTGTACGAAATGCAGAATTATCACGCCGCTCTCGCCGCTCTCGCTCCCATGCCCGAACTCCCAGGCACCCTGAACGATTGTCAGAAAATGGCGATAGCAGCCAAAATTCTCAAGAAAATGAACGGCAAACCGGAACATATCGAAGCTTTGCTCGAAGTCGCTCTCGACAACTCAATTGATGAACCCGGAGCTATCGAATTCAAAGCCGCCGCATACGCCGAACTCGGAAAAGTTTATGTCGAAAACCGCAAAACATACCGTGCCGTAAAATCATTTGAATACGCCGCTACTCTTTTCGATATGATCAATGAAACCGAACAGGCAAAAATCTGCCGCAACATCATTGAATATCTGAAATAAACTTTCAACCGCAAAAGCCGATCCGATATGAAAAAATTTGTCCTCTTACTCCTTTTGATAACTGCGTTTTTTCACAACAGCAAAACTTATGCTATCGATCCCGTAACTATCGCAGTTCTTACTCCCGTCGCAATCAAAGGAGCAGAAGTCGCCGCCCCCTATGTCGCAAGAGGACTTGCCTCCGGAACTGCTCACCTCGTGCAAATGGGCGGGCATGTAATGGAAGTTTTTCTGATCCCATGGGGAGTCGGACAAACTCTTGCTTTAGAACCTGCAACAGGTCTCGGCAATGTCGTTCAGGGATGCTGTGCCCCTTTTAAACTGGTTTGGGATGTGATTACCCTTCCCGCCGCATTCCTCGGTCTCGGTCTGGAATAAAATCATTTCCGGGAAACTGTCTGCGCCCCTTTTTTCGGGGGATTGATTGCATCCCCGCGCATTCCACCCGCCTTTATTTTTTTCAGGGGGCTGATTGCGCCCCCTGACCCCCCGCAAGGGGATGTCCAT
>JAZRBX010000318.1:0-2409 GCA_045635285.1 Victivallaceae bacterium | reverse complement strand
CAGTATAGAACAAAAAATTTAAAGAGGTGGTACCGAACGACAATCTCCCCATTGTGGCAACCGAGGCAAAAGGTTTTCTTTGTCATTCCTCAAAAAAGAGGGAGGACAAAGGAAACATTTTGCCACAATTGAACATGCCCGACACCACCACCGCCGGACATCACGTGCCAGCGTTACAAAACGGGGATGGACATCCCCTTGCGGGGTTTCAGGGGGCGCAAGCAGCCCCCTGAAAAAAACAAAGCGGATGTAACGCGGGGATGCAATCAATCCCCCCCGAAAAAAGATACTGCGACAATTTCTCTATAACCAAGCAGAATACATTTTATTCGCTGACTTTCACTCTGGGATCGACCAAAGCATAGACAAAATCTGCGGCAAAATTAAAAAAGATAAAAAGTACAGCGCTGAAAAGCACTAATGCTTTCAGAAGCTGCAAATCGGAATTATTCAATGCATCCACCCCTGCCGAACCGAGTCCGGGGATACCGAAAAAACTTTCAAGAAGCAGACTGCCTGTGAACAGAAACGGCAAAGTCGTACTGCTTTGGGCGATAATCGGGATAGCGGCATTTTTGAGGAGGTGTTTAGTATATATTTTTGAATCATTGCATCCTTTGGCTCTGGCGGTACGCATGTATTCTCTGTTGAATTCATTTGCGAAGAGAGCGCGGTAAAATCTGACATTGCCGCCGACGCCGTAAACAATACCGCAGATCACCGGCAAAATATAATACCTGCCCCCTTCACTGCCCCATACCGGAAACCAATCGCAATAGAACCCGAAGAACCATTGAAAAAAGATTATCAATACCAGATAACTTATACTCATTCCGGCAATAGATACGAGCAGGATCGTACGATCGACCCATGTATCTTTAAAAGCAATGGCTATCAGCGAAAGCATGATCCCGAAAAATAATTCACCGAGATAAACCGGCAGCATCAAAAGCAATGACGGCACGATTGAGCGTTTCAGAATATCAGTAACTTTTTCATGAGTAAGGAGTGACTCTCCCATATCGAAAAAATGAATATACGGTGCATTGCCGTCGATTCTGACGATTTCGGTCAGAAAGCGAATAAATTGAGAATTAAACGGATTCGCCTGTTTATAAAGGATTTCCATTTGAGTTATCACACCGCTACCGGAAAGTACAAACTCATTATCTCTGTCGGAAATTTCAATATAAACAGTTTCCGCTTCTGAATAGTTTTTGCCATTGAGTTCCCCCTGCACTTTCAGACGGCAGCAAAGCGGCATTTTGGCTTCAAAATTGCGTTTCAAGCTCAAATTTCCGTCTTTTTTCAAATCATACGGCATCCTCGGCACGGAGAAAACTTCACTTTTGCGATATCTGCCGCAGAGTACAGGCAGATCGCTTCCGAGACGAATACGAAGATTCTCCAATTCTTCCGGCGTTGCGTTTTTTCCGAGCAATGCGGCGGCGGGATCACCTGCGGCAACATTGAACAAAGCGAAAGTCAACAGCATTACACCGAAAATAATCGCAACAGAAAACAATAATCTTTTAATAAAAAACTTGAACATTTTGCATTTGACAGTTATATTATATAAGTATTGTTTTAATATAACATTTTTTATCGTAAAATCAACAGGAGAATAATGAAAAATCAAATTCTTTTGCACTGCTGCTGTGCCGTATGTGCATCTTTCTGCATTGAGAAGCTGCGCAACATGGATTATGAAGTCATACTTTTTTACTCAAATTCCAACATCGACACCGAAGAAGAATTCAAAAAACGCCTCAAAGAGCTTGAAAAACTCGCCAACATCTACCGCCTCGAACTCATCGTTGACGAATACCGCCACGAAGATTGGCTCAATGCCGTTCAGGGCCTCGAAAATGAAACCGAAAGAGGACGCCGCTGCGGCAGATGTTTTGCTTTCAACTTCAACCGCGCAAGCGAAGAAGCCGAACGCCGCCATATTCCTTTCACCACAACTTTGTCCATCAGCCCCCACAAAGATTCCAAACAACTTATGACAGAAGGTACCATGTTTGAAAATTTTGAATTCTTCAACTTCAAAAAACAAAACGGCTACCTCGAAACCCTCGCTCTTGCCAAAGCCTACAATCTGTACCGCCAGAATTACTGCGGCTGCGAATTTTCCAAACAACACCTTCTCGACAAACTGGACAGTTGATTTTATGAATACACTGCTCGAAAATTTCAGCGATCTCGGACTTACAGAAAAAACACTCCGTGCCGTCGCTAAAAAAGGTTATACCACCCCTTCACCCATTCAGGAAAAAGCAATTCCGCTCCTGCTTGACGGAGAAAAAGATGTTCTCGGTCAGGCTCAAACAGGAACCGGAAAAACCGCCGCTTTCGCATTGCCGATCATAGAAAGCATCACGCCGGGACAGGGATTTGTTCAGGCTA
>JAZRBX010000317.1:0-7454 GCA_045635285.1 Victivallaceae bacterium | reverse complement strand
TTCGGTCTCAACTGCGAAAAAGAAACTGCCGCCGCCTGCCGTCTTGTAGGCGCACAACCCGAATTGGTACACCTTACCGATTTGCTCAACGGCACCAAAAAACTCGATGAATATCAAATGCTGACCTTCATCGGCGGATTCAGCTTCGGCGACCACCTCGGTTCAGGTACAGTTTTCGCCAACCGTGTCAAATTCAACCTCAAAGAACAGCTCGAAAAATTCATCGCTGACGGCAAACTCATCATCGGTATCTGCAACGGTTTCCAGACTTTAACCCGTCTCGGTCTTGTTCCCGCCCTCAACGGCAACTATTTTGAACAGGAATGCGCCCTCGCCCACAACGACAGCGGCCTTTTCCGTGATGACTGGTGCGTTCTCAAAGCAGAGGCAAAATCCCCCTGCGTCTTCACCAAAGGAATCGATAAGGTCCGTCTGCCCCTCCGCCACGGCGAAGGCAAATTTGTCGCTGAACCCGAAATCCTCGCAGAAATCGAAGCAAAAAATCTCGTCGCTGTCCGTTATGTCGATGCCGACGGCAACCCCGCAACTGAATTCCCCGCCAATCCCAACGGCTCTCTCAATTCAATTGCAGGCATCTGTGATGAAACCGGCCGCATTTTCGGTCTTATGCCCCACCCCGAAGCATTTCTCTCCCCCTTCAACTCTCCCACTTGGACCGCAGATAAAATCAACGGTCCGCTCCCCGAAGAGGGCGAAGGCGTTGTCTTCTTCAGAAATGCCATTGATTACATTGAAGAAAATTTGTAAAACATTAAGAAAGTGTGATTGAAATGCTGCTTTTTCTCCTCGGTTTTGCAATTTTGATCGTCGGGTATTTCACATACGGTAAATTCGTCGAAAAAATCCTTGCACCCACCGACAATCCGACTCCCGCCGTCCGTTTGAAAGACGGCGTGGATTATGTTGAATTGCCGCATTGGAAAAATATGCTCATCCAACTCCTCAATATCGCAGGTATCGGTCCGGTCATCGGCGTGATTCTGGGTATCAAATTCGGAGCGATCGTATTTATCATCCTGCCGATCGGAAACATCATCGGCGGTGCAGTGCATGATTTCCTTGCCGGGATGATTTCAATCCGCAATGACGGATGCAATCTGCCGAAAATCGTTGAAAACAACCTCGGCAAAACTTATGCACGCTGTTTCAATGCGTTCATGAGTCTGCTTCTGCTGCTTGTGGTTGCTGTTTTCATCAATATTCCGGCTGCGCTTTTCAAGCCTCTTCTCGCCAATGTCGATGTTGAAGCAAATACAATTTTCTGGATTGCAGTAGCAGTTATTTTTATTTATTACGTCATTGCCACATTGTTTCCGGTCGATAAAATCATAGGTTCAGTTTATCCGTTTTTCGGAGGCATTCTGATTCTCAGTACTTTTGCAATTTTTGTCGCATTGCTGATAAAAGGATTCAAATCCCCTGAAATCCTTACCGAAACACTCACATTCAAACTCGGCAAATTCACCGAACTGAACAACAATCCTGTTCTGCCTGTGCTTTTTGTTACTATTGCATGCGGTATTATTTCAGGATTCCATGCAACCCAGTCCCCGATCATCGCACGCACCATGAAAACCGAAAGAGAAGCCCGTTCTTCTTTCTACGGCATGATGGTGCTTGAAGGCATTATCGGCATGATCTGGGCAGGCGCAGGTATGGCAATTTACAACCTCTATCCGCTCTACATGACCAAAGCCCCCGCGCTGGTGCTCAATGATATTACCACTTACTTCCTCGGCAATATCGCAGGCGGAATCACCGTTATCGGCGTTATCATCCTGGCAATCACTTCAGGTGATACTGCCATGCGCAGTCTGCGTCTGAGCGTTGCTGAAACCTTCAAAATTGATCAGAAATCGCTCCGCAACCGCATTCTGCTCTGTCTGCCTTTGATCGCAATAGTCCTCGGACTTCTCATCTGGTCAAACCGTGATGCAAAAAGTTTCGGCATCCTCTGGAACTATTTCTCATGGGCAAATCAGATTCTTGCCGCCACAACATTGCTTGCCGCGATGGTATGGCTGATCAGAAACGGAAAAAATTTCCTTATTGCCGCCATTCCCGGTGCATTCATGACATTCATTATTTTCTGCTATATCCTCTGGACCGACAAATCCAAAAACGGTCCTATCGGATTCGGACTTGACCTCGAAATCGCATACTTCATCAGTGCTGTAATTTCTCTTGTCATTGTCCTCGGTCTGATTTATAATCAAATCAAAAAAATGAATTCAAATCAGGATAAATAAGAATTGTTTTTCCCGAAAACGGGAGCGGAACGACCGCTCCCGTTTTTTTTGCCCCAATCATGATCCTTTTTACCTCCTGTATAAAATAATGTCAATAGCAATTTTTTACATTTGCAACATTCAGAATATTATGCTATATTAAGAAAAATTATCTCAATTATGATAAATATTTTCACAACAAAAAACAAGGAGTACCAATGAAAAAAATTACAACAGCAATTCTTGCACTCTGGTCAGTTTTTACCATGTTTGCCGCTGAAAATCTCGCAAATATAAGCTGGGGCGACAATATCATGGTCGGCAACGGCATTGCCAAACTCGATACCATTGAAAAAATCGAACAGTATATGAAAATACTGAATGATTTTTATGATACAAAAACAATCCTGTGGCGTGTAGATGATTTCAATATGACTAAATTTTATGAACGCCGCGCTCTCCACAATTTCCAAATCGCTTACAACAAAAAAACTTCTGAAATTTTTGCTCAATTCGACCCTTGCAAAGTTGCCAAAACAGCGGCACACAAAAACGGTCAGGAGTTGTATATTTACACAACTTTCATGGACCACGGTATGCCGCACACCTACAAATACGCTGACACAGCCCCCTTCCCCTGGCAGGACAAAATGTTTATCGAACACCCCGAATACAATGAAGTCGATCTCGCCGGCAACTGTCATTACGGCATTCCCAATCTTGCCAATGCCGAATTCCGCAAAAAAATGATTGAGCGACTGGTTTATCTCGTAAATTTATTTGACCCCGACGGTCTGTACCTCTGCTCACGCACCCACACCAATCCCGCCATACACGGCGACCAGTTCGGCTTCAACAAAGAGGTCGTTGCCGAATATCAGAAACGCTACGGCATTGATATTACCAAAGATAAACGCTTCGACTACCGTTCCCCCGAATACGCCCCAAAATCAAAAGAAGTGCAGGCATGGCGCGACCTTCGCGGTGAATATCTGGTGCAATTCGTTGCCGAACTGCGCAAGGCCCTCGGCAATAAAAAACTCCTGCTCGCGCTCCCCGTCGGAAAAACTTATCAGGCCCCCTTCGGCAACATGACTCTCGATAAAAAATCAATCATCAGCAATGGTTATATCGACGGTATCGTTACCAATGTTTTCACCGGCAGAGGCCTCTATCCCAAACGCACAACTCACCACCGCGATCTCGGCTATCTCGAAAGTTCCGATTATTCATGGAACATTCCCTCTCCCGCCGCAGAAGTTGCAGCATTGCGGTCCTACACAAAAAATCCGAATTTCAAAATCTATTACAGCCTCGGATATTACAACAATATCAAAATTACCGGTGCAAACGGCAATATGTTCTCCGCCATGAACTTCCAGTCAACTCCGGTTGTGCGTGATAACGGCGGACTTTACAACAAAACTTTCACCATTGAAGGATTTTTCAACCTCAACAAACATCAGAAAGATTTTTCCAAAAATCCCCGACTGGTCAGCAAATATTCTCACACTTCCGGTACTTACCGTGGATGGGAAATATATTGCGGAGAAGACGGCAAAATCGGATTCCGCACCCAGTTGACCAACGGCAAAGGAAAAAATATTGACTTGACCCTCAACTCAAAAAGCAAAATCAAATACGGCGAATGGATCCATGTCGCCGCCGTTCTCGATGATGCAAAAAAAGAAAAACGCATCTACATCAACGGTCAGCTTGACGCCGTTCAGAAAATTGCTCCTGACATGTACCTTTACAACAACAAAGACATCGATCTTGTCATCGGCAATTATTCATACGGCACTGAAGTTGCCGTCGCTTTCGATGAACTCCGCATGAGTTCCAATGCCGATTTCCAAGGCGTCCCCAAAACTCCTTATACCGGCAAAGAACCTGGCACCGTCTTCCTCTTCCACTTCGATGAAATTTTTGAAAAAACAACAGCGAATAAAGGAATTCAGATCAAATACTCCATGACTCCTCCATTCTGCTACGGCGTATTCGGTTTGGCAATGGACCTCCGTCAAGTAGATTAAAAAATAAACTCTCTTCCAATTATGGAAAAATCAGGAATTTTTAAGATTCTTAAGAAATTTGAGATATAATATTTTCTCAACATTATATAAGGTGTTGACCTGCATCGACTTGCAGAATTTGTCCGGTCAATGATTTATTGGCAATAAGCATAGCGGCGCACCGGCAGAGGTCATCCAGAGCGGCGGTCCGTTTAAGCGGAGATGCGGCGATGGTTCTGCTCATGGCTTTTTCAGGCATGAAGACAGGAGCAAGGACCGACCCCGGTGCGATTGCATTGACACGGATTTGCAGAGGTGCTAATTCTGCTGCGAGTTCAAGCGTTGCCTCTGCAAGAGTTTTTCTGCTTAAAAGATAAGAGCCTTTATCAGGTGTATGCAATGAAATCTCACGGTCAAGAATATTTAAAATCACGCTGTCTGGCAATGCTTGTTTTTTCATACATTGAGCGAGGATCACGGGTGCCATGAAATTTATTTTGTAATGGCGGAGCATTGATTCTAAAGTTTCATCTGCAAGCGGAGAAACTTCATAGCATGAAGCATTGTTGATGAGGACATCCACTCTGCCGAGTTCTGCAAAAAAATCAGAGATACTGTCAATATCCTCCAAATCACAGAAATAACATTCTCCTTTGAGTTTCTCCGCCAAATTCTGTGCCTCTGCAACAGAATTTCTGCCGTGTATAAGTACGGTTGCCCCCTGTGCGGCGAAAAATTCCGCCATGACGGCACCGACCCGAACAGCCGCTCCGGTAATAAGTATGCGTTTGCCGTGAAAAAAATTATTCATCGATAATCCTTGACGAGGCGTTTTACTTCCATTTTGATTTGCTTATCACGGAGAGTTTCCCGTTTATCCTGCTGATTTTTGCCGCGGCAGAGACCGAGTTCGACTTTGACCAGCCCGCCTTTGAAATACATTTTAAGCGGCACGACAGTCAAACCTTTTTCTCTGGTCTGCTGAAAAAGTTTGAGAATCTCTTTTTTGTGCAGCAAAAGTTTTCTCCTGCGGACGGGCGGATGATTGAAATAACCGCCGTTCTCATAAGGAGAAATGTGCATATTAAGCAACTCCGCTTCACTGCCTTTGCCCAGAAAATCGACATAAGAATCCGCCATATTGACCGTGCGGGCACGACAGCTTTTGACCTCTGTTCCGGTCAATTTGATACCTGCTTCATAGCGGTCAATGACGGAGAAGTCATGAAAAGCTTTGCGGTTGTTGGCGATCACCGGATCGCTGTTTTTTTCTTTTTTGGGCATAAAGATCAATCTTCCTTCATGAATTTTTCAGCTTTTTTTCTGAAATCTCTGCGATGAGGATATTTTGAATCATCGTTGGCTGTAAGTTCTTCAAATTCTTTCAGAAGTTTTTCTGATTTTGAATCAAGTTTTGCGGGAGTTTCAATGATCAGACGGATATGCAGATCGCCTCTTGCACCGCCGCGGAGGGCGACGACGCCTTTGCCTTTCAAACGCATGATAGTACCGGACTGGGTGCCGGAGGGAACTTTCATGCGTGTTTTGCCGGTAGTGGTCGGTACATCGATCACGCCGCCGAGACACGCAGTTGCAAAAGTGATCGGAACTTCGCAGAGCAAATCTATTCCCTCACGCTCAAAAACTTTGCTCGGTTCGACATGGATGAAAATATAAAGATCACCGGCAGGTCCGCCCATGGGACCGGCACCGCCCTCTCCGGAAATACGCAATTTGGAACCGGTATCAACGCCGGGGGGGATATGGATTTGGAGCTGTTTTTTATTCTGCACACGGCCGTCGCCATGACATTTTCTACACGGTTTTTCGATAACTTCGCCTGTACCTCTGCATGCGGGGCAAGGCTGACGCATGGTGAAAAATCCCTGTGAAACGGTTGTCTGACCGCTTCCGCCGCAGCGGGAACAGCGTTTTTTGGATGAACCTTTTTCGCATCCTGAACCGCCGCATTCATCGCATTGGACAAGTTTGGGGATTTCGATTTTTTTGTCTGCGCCGAATATGGCTTCTTCAAAAGTTATCTGCAAATCATAACGCAGGTCATCGCCTCTTTGCGGGCCTCTCTGCGCCCGTCTGCCGCCGCCGAAAAGGTCTTCAAAAATAGAGCCACCGCCACCGCCGAAAACCTGACTGAAAATATCAAACGGGTCCTGATATGCTCCGCCGCCGCCACCGCCGCCCTGAAATGCGGCTTCGCCGAACTGGTCATATTTGGAGCGTTTGGCAGGGTCGCTCAAAATCTCATAAGCGTGCGAGATTTCTTTAAATTTTTCTTCTGCTTCTTTATTGCCCTGATTTTTGTCGGGGTGATATTTGATGGCAAGCTTGCGGTATGCCTTTTTAATTTCTTCGGCAGTTGCGCTGCGGCTTACGCCCAGTGTTTCGTAAAGGTCTTGAGCCATAATATTTTATTCCTGATCGTTATTTTCTGTTTTGCTGTTTTCATCTGCGGCATTTTCATCGGGGAAATTGACGGAAGTATGGTCTTCCTCTTTTCCTTTTGAAACGACCACACGGGCGGGACGGAGGAGTCTTTCGCCCATTTTGTAACCTTTGGACATCTCTTTGATGATAAAGCCTTCGGGAATATTATCGGAGTATTCCTGACTTACTGCGTCGTGAAGTTCGGGATCAAATTTGGCACCGACTGAATTCAAAGTGCTGACATTGAGTTCCTCCATCGCACGGTTGTACTGCTGAATGATCATCATGATGCCCTGTTTTATAGCCTCAACATTGTCGGATTTTTCAATAGCCATCTGTGCCATACCGAGAAAATCGTTGACATTGAGGAAAGGTTCAAGAGCGTTGGCAGTACCGCTTATGCGTGCATCGGAAATATCTTTGGCACTGCGGCGGCGGAAATTCTGATAGTCTGCCTGCATGTAAAGAATTTTTGATTCAAGTTCAGCGATTTTATCGTTAAGTTCTTTGATTTGAGATTTTTTATCTTTTTTGGTCTTTTTGTTTTCTTCGGGGGCAGCGGCTTCGTTCTGCACGTTTTTTTCGCTGTCGTTTTTGATTTCTGTATCTTTTTCCATGGTAAATATCCTTATTTTTTTCTGTTTTTTTGCACATTAAGTAATATAACATGTTTCTGAAAAAAATCAAAGTATATTTTATAAATAATATAACTTACTTCCTTGAAAAAATAAAAAATTATGCTACA
>JAZRBX010000316.1:0-17280 GCA_045635285.1 Victivallaceae bacterium | reverse complement strand
GGCATGTTCAATTGTGGCAAAATGTTTCCTTTGTCCTCCCTCTTTTTTGAGGAATGACAAAGAAAATCTTTTGCCACGGTTGCCACAAGGGGGAGATTGTCGTTCGGCACCCCTATCCCCCCACTTTAAATTTTTTGTTCTATACTGAATATTGACTGATAATTAAAAAAAATGAGGGATTTGGGGTATAGTGTTTTGCGAAAGCAAAACACGGTAATACCCCAATGTGGCGAAGTCCGGCGGAAGATTTGATTGCTCATTCCGCAGCGTTACATCCGCTTTTAAATGCAGGAGGAGCAATCGAAAATTCCGCCGAAAAATAGCCCGGCACCACCACGGCTGCCTGACATCACGCGCCAGCGTAACAAAATGGGGATGGACATCCCCTTGCGGGGGTTCAGGGGGCGCAATCAGCCCCCTGAAAAAAGTGCAGACAGTCTCCTCGAAAATGTCATTATAGCGGGGAGATAATGTCTGCAGAAGGATTTATTAATTTATATGTAAAACAGAGATGTTTTTTTGATCAATATTGGCGGTCGTCGCCGTAGCCGTAATGTTCGACGACATAATCGACATCTTTGTCGCCTCTGCCGGAGCAGGTGGCGAGGATTGAACCGTATGGGTGTTCTTTTGCCCATTTGATAGCGTAAGCGATGGCGTGAGAGCTTTCGAGGGCGGGGATGATGCCTTCATAGCGGGAGAGCATGAAGAAAGCATCAACGGCTTCTTCGTCGCTGGCGGTAACATATTTGACTCTGCCGAGGTCGTGCCAGAATGCGTGTTCCGGACCTACAGACTGGTAGTCAAGTCCGCTGGCGATGGAATAAACCGGCAATGCTTCGCCTTTTTCATCGGCGAGAACGTAAGATTCAAAACCGTGAAGCTGACCGACTTTTCCGTAATTGATAGTGGCGGCGTGGTCGCCGACATTTGAGCCTCTGCCGAGAGGTTCGACGCCGTAAATATCAACGGGGTCATTCAGATAGGCACAGAATGAACCTGCTGAATTTGAGCCGCCGCCGACACAGGCGCAGACTGCATCGGGCAGATGACCGGTCATATCGAGGAACTGCTGACGGGATTCGTCGCCGATACACATCTGGAAATCACGCACCATGAGGGGGAAGGGATGCGGTCCTGCGGCAGTACCGATGCAGTAAATTGAATCTTTGTAATTTTTGGCATAAGACATAAATGCTGAATCGACGGCTTCTTTCAAAGTTTTCTGTCCGAAAGTTACGGGAATGACTTTGGCACCGAGGATTTTCATGCGGGTAACATTGGGGGCTTGTTTGGCAATATCGACTTCGCCCATGTGGATTTCGCATTCCAAACCGAAATAAGCGGCGGCGGTAGCGAGAGCAACACCGTGCTGACCTGCACCGGTTTCAGCGATAATGCGTTTTTTGCCCATATATTTGGCAAGCAGACCTTCGCCCATGCAGTGGTTGAGTTTGTGAGCGCCGGTGTGATTGAGGTCTTCTCTTTTGAGGTAAATCTGACAATTGCCGAGTTTGCGGGAGAGTCTGTCGCAATGATAAACCGGTGTCGGACGGCCCTGAAATTCACGGCGGATACGGCGCAGTTCATTGATAAAATGTGCAGATTGACAGATTGATTGATACGCAGTATTGATTTCTGCAAAAGCTTCCTTCAATTCGGGTGTGAGAAAAGCACCGCCGTAAGGACCGAAGTAACCGTCCGGTGTCGGATAGTCACGGAAATAACGGGAAAAATCCATAATTTATATACTCCGAAGTTTATTTAGTTGCTCTGTTATTTATCCTGAAAGATTTTCTCCATTTCGGTTTGAAAATCTGCAATATCCTGTTCGGTGGGTCTGCCGCCGACGACTTTATCAAGACCGAGTCTGCCGTTGTTGTCGATGTACCATTCGGCGTAGACTCCTGAAGCGAAGTTGACTGAACCTGAAGCCAAAGCACCGGGGCGGACGATTTTGTTGAGTTCGACGGTGGTTTTGCCGGGGGCTTTGGAGGCTTCGGCATCGTTATTTTCTGAATTTTCTTTATTTTCCTCTTCATTTTCGGCTTGAACTGCGGCGGCTTTTTCCTCTTCTTCACGGCGCTGCCAATCCATTTCAAGTTCGGAGGCGAGGATACGGATGTCCATAAAGGTCATTTTGGTATTGAATTTTTCATTGACCAGTGATTGGATTTCTGAAAGTGATATTTTTTCGGCGATTTTTTCAGCCATAAATTTTTTGATTTCTGCAGAATTATTCATATTGTACCTTATGTTTTATTTCATAGCGTTTGCGACATCACGGATGATTTCTTCGAGGGAATGTTCCGCACGCCATCGTATGAGGTTGTTGATTTTGGTGGTATCGGGGGCGCGGTGCATCATATCTTCAAAGCCTGCTTCGTATGCCTCTTCGTAGGGGATGAGCTTGATTTTTGAGCTGCTGTTGAGTTCGCTGATAATGAGTTCGGCGAGCTGATAAATCGAAATCTGACGCTGGCTCCCGATGTTGTAAATGCCGCCGAAAGACTCTTCGCAGTCAGCCAGAGCTTTCAAAGCACGGATGGTATCGAAAACATGGCAGAAACAGCGGCTCTGTGAACCGTCGCCGTAAACATGAAGGTCTTTGTTCGCCAATGCATTTTTTACGAAGCGGGGAATGACCATGCCGTATTGCCCGGTCTGGCGAGGTCCGACAGTATTGAAAAAACGGACGACCGTACCTTTGAGTCGGTGGGATTTGCAGTAGGCGAGAGTATAAAATTCATCAAGAAGTTTACTGCATGCGTATGACCAGCGGGAGTGAATGGGATTGCCGATGAGCAGATCGTCATTTTCGGAGAAGAATTCATGATTGCTCTTGCCGTAGACTTCGCTGGTGGATGCGACGATGATGCGTTTATCGAATTCAACGGCGGCTTTGAGGACGTTTTCTGTACCGTGGACGTTGGTGTGGATGGTGCGGCCGGGTTCACGGACAACAAGTTCGACACCGACGGCGGCGGCGAGGTGATAAATGCAGTCAACTTCGCTGACATATTCGGAAAGATTGCATTTTTCATCGGTTATATCGCCGATGACGACTTGGAGTTTGGGGTTGTCGGCAATCGGCTTGAGGTTGTCGAGAGAGCCTGTTGACAAATCGTCGATGACGATGACTTTTTCGCAATTTTCATCTTTCAGAAGCAAAGCTGCCAGGTGGCCGCCGATAAATCCGGCACCGCCGGTAATAAGATATTTCATTTGCAATTCTCCTCTGTGAAACGCTCGCTGTCAAACATGCGAAGAATCAGATTGACAAAACCTGAAAGTACATACATTGTTATCAGACATACAATGCCCGGTATGCGGAATATCGCAATAAGGGCAATGATCACTACCAGCATGAACATCCGTCTTTTCTTTTTGAAAACCGTTGTAAGCCATCTGCCTGCATGGATGTAGGGAACATTGCTGATCATCAGAAAGCCGAGCAATGCCGCATAAAAAGGCAGATAACGGACAATGTAAATGTCGGGAATTTGCGTGTCTTTGGCGAAAATAACAATGGAACAGATCGCCGCCGCAGCTCCCGGAGAAGGAAGACCTGAAAAATATTTTTTGCTCATTTTGTGAACGGCTTTTTCCGGCATAAGTGCGTGGATGTTGTATTTGGCAAGACGCAGAGCCGCACCGCCGATGTAGATACAGCAAAGACAGTAAACGCTTATTTCCTGAAAAACACCATGGGGAGCATCGGGCATCGCCATCCGCATGGTGTGTGTCATGATCGCCACGATGGTTGCGGGGGCAACACCGAAAGTTACCATGTCGGAGAGGGAGTCCATTTCAACCCCATAAACGCTTGACGCATTGAGAAGTCTGGCGACAAATCCGTCCAATGCGTCAAAAATCATGGCGAAAAGGATGATGAAAGCACTTATCATGTAGACAGTTGCGGCATCTTCGTTTTTTTCGTAAACACGCAAGGTTATCAATATGGCGGCGAATCCGCAAAGTGAGTTGCAGATGGTGAGAAAATTCGGTACCCACTTCAAAGTACAGATATTTTTACTGCAATTTTTAAGTCGTTTTAGCATAAAAAATCCTCAATTTAGCATACGGAACGGATTTTATGTTTCCGTCCGTTTATATAATTAAATTATAAGCAACACGATAATATAGCCTCACTTTGAAAAAAAATCCACAAAAAAGCGGATTTTTGATGAGAAAAAATCAAAATAACTGTTTGTTGAGGAGAAAATGGCGGAAATATATTCCGTTTGAGAGATGCTTTTGGGAAATGGAACTCTCAATATTTTTTCCGCCGCACGGAGGTGGGGAGGATGTGCATTTGCTCACGGTATTTTGCTACGGTACGGCGGGCGACTTTGAACCCGTCTTTGAGCAAAAGGGCGGAAATTTTGTCATCGGAGAGCGGTTTGCAAGGGTCCTCATTTTCGATATATTCACGGATTTTTTCGCGTATGGCGTGAACTGAAACATCCTCTCCGCCGGTGTGGTGAATGCCGTTGGAAAAGAAGAATTTGAACTCAAAAAGTCCCTGCGGCGTGGAGATGTATTTATTGGCACATCCTCTGCTGACGGTCGTTTCGTGCAAATCGAGAGCCTCTGCCGCCTGCATCATGGTCATCGGGCGGAGAAATTCAACTCCTTTTTCGAGAAAATCCTGTTGATTTTCCATGATGAATCGTCCGATACGGACAATGGTTTTTTCCCGCATGGCAAGAGAGTTTTTAAAAAATTCAGCCTCTTGCAATTTGGTACGCAAATATGCTTTTGCTTCAGGCGGAAGTTGCGGGTCATCAAGCATTTGCCGATATTCTTCTGATATTTTCAATCGGGGCAAAAATTCCTCGTGATCCTGCAGGTAAAAACCGTCATCGCCTTTGACGATAGTAAGTTCCGGCACGATGAACGGTGTTTTGTGAGATGTGAACAGACTGCCGGGGTGCGGATTCAATTTGCGGATTTTTTCGCCCATGGTGTTGAGTTCCTCCATTGAAACATTGAGCTGCTGCGACAGATATTCCAGACGGTTGCGTCCGAAATCTTCCAGATATTCGACAAGTTCAAAAATTTTTCCGTTAGTTTCTCCTTTGGCGGCGAGCTGCAGTTTCAGACATTCTTTAAGGTCCCTGGCGCCGACGCCTGCGGGAAAGATTTTCTGCAATTTTTCAAGGATTTCTTCGACTTCGTAAATTTCCGCATCGCAGCATTGGGCAATATCGCCGAGCGGAGTTACCAGAAAACCTGTATCATCAATGCCGCCGACAACGGCTTCGGCGATTTCGCGGTTTTTGCTGTCAAGTTCAAGAAAATTCAACTCCTGCATGAGCTGCTGCTGCATTGATTCACTTTCGGTGATATTGTCGAAAAAGAACTCCCGTTTTTTGATTTGTTCGGGAGAATCGTTGTAATTTTCCTGCGGGATCGGGAGTTCATCGTGCCACGAATCCTCATCATTGCTGTAAGAATCATCATCGTCGGAAAAATTTTTCTTTTCATCTTCGATAGAAGCGTCGGGAAGTTCTTTCAAAATGGCACTGTCGCCGAAAGTTTCATACTCAAGAACGGGATTGTAATCCATGACTTCATTGATTTTTTCGGTAAGTTCCATGACAGGAACGCTGAGCAGTGCAAGAGACTGCAGTTGTCCCGAAGACAGCTGCTGTTGCTGCGATAATTTCTGTTCCTGACCGACATTAAGCATATTTTCACCCAAAAAAATTGTTTTTTTCTGCACTTGATATTTGATTTTATACAAAACATTGTTATATTCATATACAGGTATATATAATACAAGTCTTTTTTTATTTTTTCCAGTAAAAAAAAGATAAAATTTAAAAAAAAACGGATTTTTTTCTCTGATGCAGAATGAACAGGACAATTTTTTGAAGATTTGCACTCTCGGCAGCGGCAGCAAAGGAAATTCTTTTGCAATTTCCTCATCTTCCTGCGGAACTTTGCTGGTCGATGCAGGATTCAATGCCAAGCAGATGGAGATCAAACTCAAAGAGGCGGAAATTGATATTGAGTCAATTCATGCCGTTCTGCTCACTCATGATCATGATGATCACGCTCACGGCTGCCGTGTTTTCTGCGACAGGTACAAAATTCCGCTCTATTGCTCATTCAAAACCGCTCACTATTTGAGCGGCAAAAATAAACTTCCATCCAAAGTCATTCAGTTTGAAGCAGGCGACCGTTTCAGTATTGACGGTTTTGAGATCGCCGCTTTTGCCGTTCAGCACGATGCCGTCGATCCCGTCGGATTCCGCATCCGCTGTTGTGAAAGGGAGATAGGCATTGCCACCGACCTCGGAGAAATCAACGCACTCTGCCGTCAGCGGTTGAAATCATGCCACGCCCTCGTGCTTGAAAGCAATTATGACAAAGAGATGCTTTACGCTTCCGACCGTACTTTGCAGCTCAAACGCCGCATCGCAGGAAGTTTCGGACATCTTGACAATATCGATGCTTTGAACTCCCTTGCGGAACTTCTTGATGACAACAGCTCTTTTCTCATGCTGGTCCATGTCAGCAATGACTGCAACTGCTATGAATATGTGGAAAACAATCTGCTCTCCAAACTCCGCGAGATAAGCAGAGAGTCCGTCAATATGTATATCGCACGCCAGAATCTCGTAAGCCCGTGGTTTTTAATATGAATGGTACTCCGGAAAAAATAATATGTTCCAAATGCGGACAGAAAATGAACATCAGCGAACTTCAGCCGTTTGATGAATTTCCCTGCCCCCGCTGCAAGACCATAACCATTTGCCCGAAAATTTTTGACCGTTATTATCTGCTTGAAGTCTGCGGTATCGGAGGAAGATCGAAAGTTTATCGTGCCATAGACCCCGAAATAAATACTTCCGTCGCTATCAAAATCACCAATAGCGATCTTATAGATCAGACCCATCTGGAACGTTTTGCATACGAAGCAAAACTTGTCAGCAGTATCAATCATCACGGTGTTGTCAGGACTTTCAGAGGGGGCGTTTTTGAAAATCAGCCGTTTCTGGTTATGGAATTTATGAAAAAGGGTACGCTTGAAGGTTTGCAGCAGGATTTCATGTTGCCGCCGTCGGAGAAAATTCTGCATTGGCTGGCAATCATTGCCGACGGACTTCATGCAGCGAGCAAACTCGGTATCGTACATCATGATGTCAAACCTGCCAATATTATGCTTTCAGAGGACGGAGATGTGAAGATCGGAGATTTTGATCTTGCTGAAATCAATACCGACAGCAATTCTGATGAAAGTGCAAATTGGGTGAGTATCGCTTTTGTAAGTCCGGAAAGAGTCATGTACGGCAGGGAGGATTACCGCGGAGATATTTTCAGTTTGGGGGCGACGGCGTACGAACTGCTTACCGGAGAGTATCCTTTCGGCAATACCGGAGATGCGGATGAGATCATTGAACGCCGCAGAGAATTTGATTTTCCGCCGGTCTGCACCCTCAACTCCACGGTTTCGGCATCCATGTCGGATTTTATAGCTGAAATGATGTCGTTTGATCCTGAATTGCGGCCGTCGTATCCCGAAATCGTCCACATGTTCCGTTCCAATGGCAAAAGACGCAAAAGTGCGATCAGGGATATTTCATTTTTTTCCATATTCAAAAAATCTTCAAATCAGGAGAATTGATAATGACCGATATAAAAAAGAAATGCACTTTTTCCATTTGGATAGCAGTGCTTGTTTTTCTGCTTTTTTCCACGCTGATAAGCTATTATATTTTTCTGCCGACATTGAAAAATGTGTCAACGCTCAATGACCTTTGCGTAATTCCTGCAAGCTGGCCATATCTGCCCAAATGGGCGGTTATCACCATCGGTTTTATTCCGATAGCCGCCGCCTTGTGGATGATAGGAGTGCTGGTCAAAATCCGTCTGCACATCATTTCTCCGCTTGCCAAAACAGATGTTTTTCTCGGCGAACTTGCCAATAACAAAATCCCGTCTCCGCTTCTCATGCGCAACAAATACGGCAGACATACCAATCAGATGATTGCCAATTTGAACATGATCCGTGACCGCATCATCAATAACAACCGCCAGAGAGATGCCGTCGAACAGAGAAAATCCGCCGACCGTGATAAACTTGATTATGCCAACGAATTGAAATCTCTGATGATCAGCCGTCTTACTCCGGATATACGCATGCCTTTGAATTCCATAGGAGGGTATGCTGAAATTTTGAAAAAGAAGAGTGCGCCCGGCGATGTTTTCAAAAATGAACTTGACGGCATTGCCAGAAATGTCGTGTCTGTTTCCAAAATCGTATCCCGCATTATCTCTTTGAGCAAGATCGGACATCAGCAAATGGAGATAAATCCGTCGCATTTCCGCACCGCAGAACTGATTGATAATGTCATTCGCAGCAATGATGATCTGCTTCAGGAGCGTGAGGTAAGCATTGTCAATATTTTTGACAGCAGTATGCCGTCGCTGCTTTACACGGACCATGAGCTTTTAACGCAATCATTGCTTATGATTGTGCGCGCGCTTATCCGTGCGTCGGAGAACGGTGAAACTGTCAATATCTGCTGTTCCATGGATGATGAAAAAGTTTATTTCAATGTCCGTGACTGTGCGGCACGGCCCTGCCGTGAAAAACTTGCCGAACTTTACAAATATCACGAAGATGATTGTGCCTCGGAGTATCTTGATGAAGCAAGTTCGACTTTGCTTGGTGTATTTTTTGCGTCGAGTCTGGCGGAATACATCGGCGGCGAACTCAAGGTTTCAAGCAGTGAACGCTCATATAATTCATTTACTCTTGTTTTCAATAAATTCGACATCCTCTCTGCTGAAAATGAAGATGAACTCCGCAAGCAGGGGATATATGTCGATCTGCATCCTGCAAGTGCCGGCAATCTGGTCGTCGGCAAAAATTATCTGCCCGGCAGTTTATCTTATCCCAATGTGCCGCAGAATATGCCCGCGCGCCGCATTCTCATAGGCGAGGACAATGAGGACAATGCCAATGCTCTGTGCAGTTATCTGGCACTTTTCAATTTTGAAAGCGTCTGCTGCGACAATGCACAGCAATTACTGGATACTGCACAGAAAGAGGATTTTGATGCTTTGATACTCTCCAACTCCATGCGGCACAAATATCTGCTGGAAATCATTAAAATTTTGCGCCGCCGTCAGGACAAAACCCAACTGCCGATCATTGTACTTGTTTCCAAACTCAATCCACGCAAAGAAAGTGAATTGCAGGCTTTGAAAGTTTCATCCGTTTTGTTGAAACCTGTCAGTTTTTCTGCATTGGTCAACCGTTTGAACCAACTCTGTTCCTGACGGAGCCGATAATGAAAAGAGAGTCGGTACTCGGAATATTTTTTATCTGCTGGGGGCTGGTCATTCTGGCGGCGGGGGTATGGATCATTACTCAGAAAAGAGGTGAACTGCATAATTTTTCCCGTCGGGTCGCTTCCAAAAATGTTCTTTTTTATCCGCTTCGAGCTTCGATACTTGACCGAAACGGCAGAGCTGTCTGTTTCAGCAAGTGGGAAATTTATTTTGTTTTTCCGGAACGCCGTGCGTCAACTGCAAAAAAATTCTGTACGCTTCTCGGCATTGAATATTCTCCGGTAAAAAGTGCAAAAGCAAAATATATGCAGCAGAATATCCCCGATGAAAAAATCACCGATGCAGTTAAAAATGCCAAAAAATATCGTATCCGCCTCCGCCGCCGCCCCGTACGCTGTACTGCTGAACTGCCGCTTTCAGTCAAAAATGTGATAGGTTTGGTTGCGGAACATGACGGGATTTCAGGCATTGAGAAAAAATATAATGATACATTGAAGGGTGTGCCGGGATTTTATAATGTCATGCTCGGTCCTGACGGAAGGATTGAAGAACAGTCATTTCAGGTTATTTCTCCGATGCGGGAGGCACAGGCATTGGAATTGTCGTATTCTCTGGAGGAATTGCAGAATCCTTTTATCGCATGGAGGCTTTGGCTGTGAAGAGTGATTTTTACAAATTTATTTTTCCTGCACTTTGTATAATTTTTGTGCTGACGTTTTCCGGTGTGCTGTTGATTTACAGCAGTACGGAGGGGAATTTGTATGATTTTGATGCGATGAATATGGCACTGCGGCAGACGCTTTTTGTTTTTGCAGGATTTGTCATTATGGAGGGAATGCGGCGGATAAAGAGCGAAAAATATCTCAAAGCGGCACCGTATCTTTTTGTGATTTCTCTGATAATGTTGTGGAGTCTTCTGTTTTTCGGCGTCAGGCTCAACGGGATGAGGGGCTGGTTCGCCTGCGGTATATTTCTGATACAGCCGTCGGAGATATTCAAATTTGTCTACATCCTTTTTATCTGTTTTTTGTATATGACGATCAAAAACAAAGAAAAAGCGTTCTGTATCGGCGGTGCGGCGACATTGCTCTGGGCGGGGGCGGTCATCATGCAGCCGGATTACGGAACGGCAATGCTTTATTGTGCGGCTTTCGCTCTGATAAGTTTTCTGGCGGGTGTCAAATGGTATATGCTTTGGCTTCTGCCGCTTGCGGCGGTGTCAAGTCTGATATTTTTCATTGCCAAAAAAGAGTACGGCTTCAAAAGGTTGTACGGCTTTTTTTCAGAGAATGCGGATGTTTTCGGTTCAGCGTGGCACTGGAAGCAGTTTCAACTGACGGTTGCCAGAGGCGGATGGCTGGGCAAAAGGATAGAAGGGGCGTTCTGGAGCAATAATTATCTGCCGTTTGCCTACAATGATTCAGCCTATGCCGCCATGCATGAAACGATCGGCTGGATCGGAGCATCGCTGATACTGGTGTTTTTTTTCGTGCTGTTGTATCTTTTTTACCGTTACAGCGCCGGATGCGGAGAGAAGAGAGTTCTGGTTTTGAGCGGAATTTTTATAATTCTCATGCAGGTTCTGGTGCATTGCAGTATCAACTGTGCGCTGGTGCCGACCACGGGGCTGACCATGCCGTTCATAAGTTACGGCGGAAGCTCGCTTGTCGGAACATTTATGATAATAGGAATGCTGTTTTCATTCTGCAATGCCGGGCAGATTGAGGAATAATATTTTTTTCCGATTTATCTCTTTTGTTTGAAAAAGTTTTGAATTGTTTCTTTTGCAGGATAAATTCACCCATAG
The DNA here is from genome assembly GCA_045635285.1 of Victivallaceae bacterium. Lineage (GTDB taxonomy): Bacteria > Verrucomicrobiota > Lentisphaeria > Victivallales > Victivallaceae > RGIG5270. The sequence continues at coordinate 6,164 of JAZRBX010000316.1, read as the reverse complement.
AAAAACCGGAACGTCTCCGGCATACCCTGAACAAAACAAAGGAGGTTTCTATGGGTACAACTTCGTTGATCATTGGTTTGATCGTAATGGCAGTGGCACTTTTTCCGAATCTCGGGTATTTCATCCTGATTCCTGCATTTGTGGGGCTCATCATCGGTGCGTGCAAAGTTATCCGTGACGGATATTGTCCGTGGGCAATCAGCGGTATTTTCCTGAATGCGGGAAGTATTTTGCTGGCACTTTTCTGGACGGCGATTATTTCAATGTCAACAACTGCGATGATGGAAGAGGCCGTGCGGGAAATGCAGGACAGACCTGAAGTTCTGCAGGTTTTCTACCCGATCGCTCCCAAAGTTGAGGAGTTGAAAAATGATGCCAAACCTGCTCCCGCTCAACCGGAACAGAAAACCGCTAAATAATACTCTTTGAAGTATTGAAAAATCAGGGGAGTTTTTAAAATTCTCCTGATTTTTTTTATTTGGCTTTGTCCACTATTTCGGTGAGAGTGTTTTATTTTCTGCAGATGAAACGCAGTTCGGTGGAGATGGCAAGTTTGCGGCAGATGAAGGTTGTGATTCTTTTGGCAAAACTGCCGCAGCGGGGGAAACGGCTCACACGGCGGATATTTTTGAAATTTGCTTTTGTCAGCAGTTTCCGCATGGATGAAGCGGAGAAAAATTGCAGATGTGTCGGGTTGCCGGGATTGAAAATATCTTTTCTGCCGAGTAGAAATGTCCGCAATGAAAAACGGTTCGGGACTGTGATTATGAGAATACCGTTGTCTGCTGTTTTGTCATGGAGCATGAAGCATGTTTCAAGCGGATCGTCAAGATGTTCAAAACATTGCAAAGCTGTAATGCAGTCGAAATTTTTTCTGCTGCACTCATCAAGAGCGGTATGAATTTTTCCGTCCGGGAAGCGGCGTATGAGATTTTCTTTGGCGGCAGGTGCGTTTTCGATGGCGTGTATTTCTGCAAGATTGCAGTTTTTTGCTTTAAAACTTTCGATGAATCCGCCGCTTCCGGCACCGAAGTCCAGCAGAGAAGTTATATCTTTACGGAAACTTATGATCTCATCGGCAAGATCATCCCATATCGGACGGTTTGTGTCGATCCATTGCTGTATTTTCGGGTCATCGGGCGACGGATAATAGCATGAATTGTAGAATTCATTCAGTTTCGCTTCGTCAAATTCTGCGGCAAAAACATGTGAACATGCCGTACATTTCACAAAAGTACGGTGTTCTGATGGCGTTTTCCAGCGGTTGTATTTTTTCAGTTTTTCATTGCCGCATATCGGGCAGGAGGATTTTTTCTGCATATTTTTTCCAAATGTTAATTTTTGTCGGAGAAACGGAGGCACTTTTTCGCGGTGCGTTTGATGAAATCTATAATGCTTTCGTAGGTCAGAAGTTTGTTGTTTATGATGTGATCTATTCTGCTTTCGATCGGCAGTATAAATTTGGTAATGTTGATATAACGCTCGATTTCCTCTTTCTCCATACTGATATTGTAGGCGAAATAGAGATCATCGAAGCGTTCACGGCTGATGAATTTTTCGGGATCGTTCATTACGCTTTCAAGGAGGTCAAAGGTAAAATCTTTATTCTCTTTGCTGACCAGAGTTATAATATCAAACGTGCTGCTGTCAATGCTCATGCTCGATGCAGACGCATGAACAAAATATGCCAGCGCATGTTTTTCCCTTATCAATTTGAAAAAAGGACTGTCCATGCCTCTGGAAAGAAGCCTTGCCGCAAAATGCCCGTACGGCAGATCTTCCTGCGGAATTGGGGCAAGCAGATGGATAACGGCTTTTTCTTCAAAGGAATTTTTGTTTTCCAGCTGCAGTTCAGTTGAATTTTTGAGGATGAAATTGCGGCGGAGGTCGGAGGATGCAAAATCGATATTTACTTCAAATTCTCTGTCGCCGACAAATACCAGTTTGTCAGGTGCTTTGAAATTTTCACGCTGAAATTCGATGTAATCGCTGTATGTCAGTTTTTCCAGGTCTTCACGGTAGCCTATCGGTCCGCAATAATCATAGTTTATGCGCATCTGGTTGTAAATGTATGAACTTATCTGGTCGGTGAAGCAGTCTTTGTATTCTTCCAGTACAACTTTGCGTTCCCGTTCAAAAAGTTCTTTTGACGGTTCAAATTTTAAAATTCTTTCGATATAATCATTGCCGAACTGGTGCAGATAGCGGTCAATTCCCTGCAAATAGAATGAAACATACAGTGCAGATGTGCAGGCGTTGCTGACAATGCCGTATTTTTCGTACTGTGCCTCCTGTTCTCTCACACCGTATGAAATAAGGTGTTCCGCCAGATGGCTAACCCCGCGGAACCCGGGTTTTTCATGGATGACTTTTCCGAGATAAACGAGGTTCAGAGAAGACAATGCAGTTTGGCTTTTTGCAAAAATATTCATAATAATCCCTTTTTTTTGAGCTTCAGAGAATATATCACATATTTTTAAAGTTGCAAATTATCAAAAGTGGTGATATATTATATAATCAAAAAAAACAGACAGGGGGGGGGAGCGTGATTGCTTTTTCCTTTTTTATCCGGATATAAGAATATGAAAAAAACATTATTTTTGATTACAGGGCTTTTGGTGCTGGGGCTTATTATCGAGTTCCCGGTGATTTTCAGCTATATAACTCTGGCTTATATGCTGATAATCTCTCTTATTGCCTTTACATACAAGCCTTTCAAAGGTGAGCATGCTCCGTCATGCAGTATTCTCATACCGGTTTTCAATGAGAGCAGGCACATTTACGAAACTGTGTGCAGTATCATGGCTTCTGAATACAAAAATTTTGAAGTCATTATCGTCGATGACGGTTCAAGCGACGACAGCAGAGAGTGGATAGAGAAGGCAAAAAGTGAGTTTCAGAATATCAAAACTTTTTACTGCGAGAAAAATCAGGGCAAGAAACATGCACTTGCCAAAGGTATCGAACTTGCTGAAAATGAAATACTTGTAACTATCGACAGCGACAGTACCATCGCCCCCGATGCTCTGGCGAATATCGTAAAACCTTTCGTCAATCCGCAAGTCGGCGGCGTCGCAGGCAATATCAATGTCAAAAATCTCCATGAGGGGCTGATTCCCCGTCTGATGGATATTATTTTCGTTTTTTCCTACGAATTTCTCCGTACCGCTCAAAGCCAGTGCGGTTCTGTACTCTGCACTCCCGGAGCGTTGAGTGCTTACCGTAAATCTGCAGTCGAACCGCTTGTCGGTCAATGGCTTGAAAGAACTTTTCTCGGCAAAAAAACCGTCATCGGAGAAGATCGTGAACTTACATGTATGCTTCTCCGCAACAAATGGGATGTCGTTTATCAGGAGAGTGCAAACGCATATACCAATATGCCGGTAACTTATGCGAATCTCTGCAAAATGCTGCTCCGCTGGGTGCGCGGCGACATCAGAGAGAATATTCTCATGTTCAAATATGTCTGTCAGAATGTTTCCATAAAAAGTCTTAAATCGATCGGACTGACTTTTCATTACATTATTTTCAATATCGGTGTGCTGACTCCTGTGGTCATGCTGCCGCTGGTGCTGGTTTATGTTCTTTTCAACTTTTTTGCAAGCGTGCTTGTTTTCAAGTATTTTATTATCATGATCGTTCTGTGGTCGATCGTGCCGATGATAATTTACATCCGCAAAAAATCATTGAAGTATTCATTCCACTCTCTGACATACAGCGTATTTTCTCTGCTGTTTCTGTTGTGGATCCCGCTCTATGCCATTTTGACCATAAATAATAACAAATGGCTAACCCGCAAGTAATTATCTGACACTGCAAAGATATTGAAATTAATGCATCTGTGCTTCAGACAACACGGGATTTGACTTCTCTGAAAAGAAGTATATTTGCGGTATGTTTTTCTGTGAAGGAGTTCAGTTTTTCGGGGGGAAATCAAATTCACATTCGAAAAGGTCGCCGATTTCGTCAACGGCTTTGTCCTCATCCGGTCCTGAAACGATAAGTTTTGCCTGCTCATTGCATGCAAGTCCGAGAGAGATCAAATTGAGTATGCTGTTGAGTTCGATTTCTTCTCCGTCCTTGTCTATCAGAATTGTATGCAGGGGGTATTTCTGCTGGATGGTACTTAAAATCATGCTTGACGGGCGGCAGTGGATACCTGCCTTGTTTCTGATAGTTACAATGCGCTCTTTCATTGGAAAATCCTGTTTTTTAAGAGTTTTTATCCGTGAGGAACTGTTTTTTTTGAAAAAATTACGGATATACGGCAATATAGACTTTTTTAATTGAATTTCAAGTGCTATATTAAAGAAAAAGAAAGGTTTTTTTATGAAAGTTTTAATATTCGGAGCAGGAGCAGTCGGTGCTTACTACGGCGGCAGATTGGCGCAGGCGGGAGCTGATGTATCAGTAGTCGGGCGTTCAGATTATGAAAAAGTCAAAGCCGACGGTTTTGAAATATCCAGCGTCAGGGGGGATTTTGTTTTCCGTCCGTCGCAGGTCGTCAGATGTGCCGCAGAATATTGCGGAGATGCCGATTTGATAATCGTCGCTTCCAAAGTTCTGCCGGAAATAAATGTTCCTGCCATGATCAGAGATGCTGTCCGTCCCGGAACTGTCATTATGCTTGCACAAAACGGTATCGCCATTGAAAATGAAGTCAAATCGACATTTCCCGATAATGAAGTTTTGCGCGCGGTGCTTTACATCGGATGTACCAAAATTGCCGCCGGCAGAATTTCTCACAGCGGGGGACCCGGAAGTATAACTTTCGGTAAATTTGACGGTGGCAAAGCCTCGTCGCTTGCCTGTGAAGTTGAGGAACTTTTCAAAAAAACTCCGTGTCCTGTTGAACTTACGGAAAATATCCAGTATTTCTGTTGGAAAAAACTGCTCTGGAATATTCCGTTCAATTCTGTTTCAGTAGTCGGCGGCGGACTTTTGACCTCTGAAATGACAGACCGCGGCGCACTTGAAAATATTTGCGGAGCGATCATGCGTGAGATAATCGCTGTTGCCGCTTCGATAAATATCACTTTGGAGGAGGAACTTGTTGAATACAATATCGAATATACGAGAAATTTTACTCCTTATGCGACAAGTATGCTCGCTGATTACCGCAGAAAACGCCCGCTGGAAGTGGAGGCGATCGTCGGTAATGTATGCCGTATTGCCGCTGAAAATAAAGTTTCAGTTCCTCATATTGATACACTTTATGCGCTGCTGGCTTCAGTAAACCGCAAAATGCAGAGCTGAGTGTTATGTTTTAAAGAAAATAAAAAAGCCGCAGACATTGAAGTTTGCGGCTTTTGATTTTTGCGAATCATGCTTTATTGCTGTTCCGTATCGAGGGTTGGCTCGATCGGAGTTTCAATAATTTCGTATTCGCCGGTCATTTCGGCTTTTTTGAGGTCATTGAGATCTGAAATAAGACGAGAGGTGCGGCGCTGTTCTTTGAGAAGTTCAGCGATGATGGTCTGTAATTTATTGAGTTGTCCGGCGATTCCGGTCAAATTGGTATCGATTTCGCGACGGGCTTGATTCATGCTGAGATAAAATTGTGCGAGTTTTGCGACACCGAGAACGAAGATAATCCATGTCAGCAGAATTGCCACCATGATAATGATCATTTCAGCAGTAAATGTTTTAAACATATTCAACCTCCTTATTAGTTACTGGTATAAAGTACATGTTTTTTTACAAAAATCAAATATTCTTAATGAAAAAAAATCAAAATGCTTGTATTTTTTCAAAAAAAATGTAAATTACAGGCATAAATGAATATATATTAAACAGTAAAATACGGAGATGATATGAAAAATATTCTTCAGGAGCGTTTGAACTCCAAGACTGTTATTTTTGACGGCGCGATGGGGACTGAACTTTACAAACGCAATTTTTTTGTTAATGTTTCTTATGAAAATCTCTGTTTGAGTTCCGGAAAAGTTATTCAGGAAATACATTCTGCCTACAAAGATGCAGGTGCGGAAGTTCTGACCACCAATTCTTACGGAGCAAACTTTGCCAATTTGAGCAAGTTCGGTCTGGGTGATAAAGTGGAAGAGATAAATGCAGCCTCCGTCCGCCTTGCCCGCAAAATCGCAGGAGATGCTCTCATGGTCGCAGGTTCGGCCGGCCCGATCGACATTGAAGATGATAAAGAA
>JAZRBX010000315.1:0-2433 GCA_045635285.1 Victivallaceae bacterium | reverse complement strand
AGAAATTTGAACAATGGAAAAAGTTTTCCAATAACATAAGGAATTTGAAATTATGGCAATCGTAAGTTTCAGAGAGATGCTTCAGGACGCCACCAACCGCAAATATGCCGTCCCGATGTTCGATATCTCCAATGTCACAATGATGAAAGCGGCTGTCGAAGTCGCAGAAGAAATGGGTTCTCCCGTCATTTTGGCGGCGATCCCTCCCGATATTGAAGGCAATCTGCTCGATTATTGGGTCAACGGTGCGAAATTCGCCGCACAACAGGTCAAAGTGCCCGTCTGTCTGCACCTCGACCATTCTCCCACAGTTGAACTTTGTGCCCGCTGTGCGGATGCAGGTTTCCAGAGTGTCATGCTTGATGCTTCCGCCGAAGATTTTGCCACCAATGCTGCTTTGAGCAAACAGGTCGTGCAGATGGTGCAGGCCAGAGGCATTGATGTCGAAGCTGAACTCGGACACGTCGCAAGCGGTATCACCGGTGCCGAAAACGGCATGAGCGAAAACGGACGCAGTGCCGACAGCGAAACTGTTTTCACCGACCCTGAATCAGTTGTCCGTTTCGTTGAGGAAACTAAAGTAAGCGCACTTGCTATTTCTATCGGTACAACTCACGGCGTTTATGTTTCCGCTCCCGAACTGAATATCCCGCTTCTGAAAGAAATCAAAAATGTCTGCGATGTCCCGCTCGTTCTGCACGGCGGCAGCGGCACTCCCGAAGATCAACTTAAAGATGCCATCGCCAACGGCATTGCTAAAATCAATATTTATTCAGAGTTGACCGCCGCTTGGAATACCGCACTCAAAAAGTTTTTGATGAATCGTGAACAAATGTGCTGCTGGTTCAGCGTTCTTACCAAAGAACCTGATGCCGCCATGCGTGAAGCCATGCGTGAAAAAATGCGTATGTTCAATTCTATAAACAAATTCTGATTTTTTATTCCCGCAAAAATCAATAATGCTGCAGAACTTTTCAGGTTTTGCAGCATTTTTTTTCAGTGGCGCAGCAGGAAAAATAATGTAACTTTCTGTCCTTGATTGGGATAGAGTATTTTTTATTTGCCGTGATTTTTTCTGACAGCGAAAATGCGGCGGTACAAAAAAGCGGGGTCAAGAGAGTGTTTTGCCTGACGGATACCGACAGAACCCAAATCCTGTTCACGGTTCATATATTTTATATTTTTAGAAGCGAGGATGGAGGCAAGCTGCTGTGTCAGGAATTGCGCCGCCCCTTTTATGGTGTGGTCGGCCTTTTCAAAATGGATGTCGGCAGTGCGGCTGTTGAGCAGAGACCAGATGGCAAAACCTGTATCGTTGCCGTTGTTGTCGGTCAGAAGAATACCGGAAAGCGAAAGTGCTTTGAAATTTTCGCAGGCGAATTTCATGACTTTGTTTTCATCGGAAATGAAATCGCATTGAGCAAGTTCCGAATTCAGTTTCAATGCAAGGTCAAAAAAGCGTTCGGATGTTGTTCCATCAAGCGGGATTATCTGAAAATCCGGATTGGCGGATATAAACTGTTTGATAAGGTTGCGTTTTTTTCGCAATTTACTGCCTGAACAATCTGCAAGTCGTTGATTTTCATAGAGATAGTCGAAGTTGTCTTCATTTGCTTCAATATCGAAGTATTTTTTTATGCCGGCATTGGCGGTGATATAATCTTCGGGAATGTCGTAGATTTGGTCGTCGGTCATATTGCATGAGGCGAAAATTGAGCTCAACTCTGATAATTCCTGCGGAGTAATAGCTTCTCCTCTCGGAAAGTAGATCATCCGTTCAACGGGAGAATACAGAATAAGCCGCTGTTTTTCATCAAAAGCGAATTGGGTTTTGTAAGCTTCGTGCCACATGGCAAGATTGCTGAAACTCATTTCACAGCTGAACTCATTGAGTCCTTGCAGAAAATTTTCAAGCACTGCTTTGTCATTGAGAGTTATATTCCGTAATTGCGTAATGTCGAACATTTTGTGATACCTCTGTTTTTTCGTGAAAATTTACACTGATTTCGTGAAAATTCAATCGCAAAAACAAAAAATCACATTTTTTTGTATGAAAAAGCGTAAAAAAAATGAATCAGGACTTGAAATTTTGAAAAAATGTGGCAAATTAAGTAAATCGACTGCTAATAAAATTTTATAAGATTTAAAAACATAATGGAACGGCCCGTAAGAAGGCTTTCCGCAACAAACAAAAGGTAGAGAAATGGCTCATTTGAAAACCGCTATCAAGAGATTGCAAACCAGCAAAAAAGCAAATCTTCGCAACCGTGCCCGCACCAGCGAGCTCAAAACTTTTGAAAAGAAATTCCGCGCCGCTGTCGCCGAAGGCAACAAAGAAGCTGCAGCTGAATTCCTTAAAATCACCCGCAGCAAACTTGACAAAGCTGCTAAAGTTGGTACTCTTCATGCTAACAAAGTTTCCAACAAGAAATC
>JAZRBX010000314.1:0-18890 GCA_045635285.1 Victivallaceae bacterium | reverse complement strand
GCGCAATCTGCCTTCGATTTTCAGTGATTCAATGCCGATTTTCCGGAGTTCGCCGATGATTTCCAGCGATTCCAAATCCTGCGGAGAGAAGAAAAATCCGTTGCCTTTGCTGCTGTAATAACGGCGGCGGCACGGCTGTTTGCAGAAACCTCTGTTGCCGCTGTAACCTCCTAAATATGAAGAAAATAAGCATTGTCCGGAGAGTGAACAGCACAAAGCTCCGTGAATAAAAACTTCAAGTTCGATATCAGGATTTTTTTCACGGACACTTCTTATCTCGTCCAGAGTCATCTGGCGTTCGAGGATGACCCTTCTGGCACCGAATTCTCCGGCGGCACTGACACCGGCTGAATTGTGAAATCCCATCTGGGTCGAAGCGTGGATCGTAAGATCGGGAAAATATTCTCTGATCATGCGTGCCGCACCGAGATCCTGAACGATTAGTGCATCAGGACCAAGTTTCGACAGAAGTGCCAGATTTTCAGCGACCTCGGGGAGTTCATTTTCTTTGAGAATGGTATTGAAAGTGATATAAACTTTGCGTTTGATAGAATGGGCGTATGCGATTATTTTGCCCATGCTGTCGGGGGTGAAATTTTCACTGCGTTCACGGGCGTTGAATTTGCCGAGTCCGCAGTAGATCGCATCTGCACCTGCATCAAAAGCTGCCAATGCACAAAGGGCATTCCCTGCGGGAGCAAGCAGTTCGGGTATCGGGTTTGATTTTGCCATGATCCACCTCAAATCAATGACCGCATGAAGCGGGGCGGTCGATTGTTTTCCATGCGTGATGACGGACATGTTTGCCCTGATCGAGCCAACGGACTTCAAAATCGCTTTTGATATCGGCAATGTCGGCGATCAGAGTATCGTCAAGTTCAAAAAGTCCGGACCGTGAAACAATATCAGTTACGGAATCAAAATACGGATCATCATCACTTGAAAAGTGAAAAACGCCGCCTTTTTTCAGTACACGGTGTATCTGCGAGAGGAAATCGCTCGTTACCAGACGGTGGCCTTTGTGTCTTTCTTTGGGCCACGGATCGGGGCAGAGGATGTGCAGACGGTCAAGTCCGCCGTCGGGGAGCATGTATGCTACAAGGTGTCTTGCTTCGACACGGAGCAGATTCATATTGCAGATATTGAGTCTTTGATTTTTCCGCACGAGTTTGCGGAGTCGTCCGATCATGACATCGGCGGCAAATATTTTCGCATCGGCGTAGCGTCTGGCAAGTCCTGCGGTAAATGAACCTGAACCGCATCCGAGGTCCAGTTCACAGCGGCAATCGCAATTTTTGACAGCGTCCAAAAGGGTGTAAGACTGCGTCAAAATGTTGATAAAATCATCTTCCGGTTGTTTTTTCATAAATAAAAGCGTTTTTCCATTTTAAAAATTTGAAAATTGTGTTATATTATAATTTATTGCCGTATCGGTGTAATTTCAAAGAAAAAACGGAAAAAAATATGAATATCTTGTTTGTTTGTACCGGAAACAGCTGCAGAAGCCCTATGGCAGAGGCTTATATCGCCATGCTGCTCGAACGCGACAGGCGTTTTGACATTGCCGTTGCGTCTGCCGGAATACATACATTTGACGGTTGCAGTGCCTCAATGCAGGCACAGTATGTTGCCCGTTCTTTCGGAGGCACTCTGGAATATTTCCGCAGCAGTCGCTTTGAAAAGCCGATGGCATCTCAATACGACCTGATAATCGCCATGACTCGGGGACATAAATCTGCCATCGAAGAGATCGCTCCCGGAGCAAATGTCAGACTGCTCATGGATTATGCAGATATGTCCGATACGGATGTCCCCGATCCGTACGGCGAAAACATCGAAGGTTACGCAAGGGTTTTTGCTTTTATGAAAAATCCCCTTGATTCACTTTACAGAACTATAACAAATTCAAATAACAACTCTTAACAAAAGAAGGAAGAAAAAATGAAATCTATCGCTGACTTCTGCGGAAGCAAACTCCAAGTCGCTGTCGGTACTGACCACGGCGGTTTCACCCTCAAAGCTGAACTTTCTGAATATTTCAAAAGTCAGAATATCGAATTTGTCGATTTCGGACCTTTTGATTTTGACAAAGAAGATGATTATTCCGATTACGCTTCACAGGTCGGCAGAGCCATTATCACCGGCAAATGCAACTGCGGCGTTCTCATCTGCCGCTCCGGCGTCGGTATGGGTATCAATGCCAACCGCTTCCACGGCGTCCGTGCCGTTGTTGCCGCTGATGCTGCAACTGCTGTTCGCAGCCGTGAACACAACTGCACCAACGTTCTCGTTTTTGCCGGCGATAAACTTGACAAAAACGGCATGATCGAAATTTTTGAAGCATGGAGCAAAACTCCCTTTACCCAGGAAGAACGCCATGTCCGCCGTCTTAACAAACTTGAAGTCAAATCTTATGACGATATTGCCGCCATCCGTGCCAAAGATCCCGTTATTGCCAATTTGATCGATGAAGAAGCCGCCCGTCAGTTCGACGGTATCGAACTTATTGCTTCTGAAAACTTTACCTCCTGCGCAGTCCGTGCCGCACAGGGTTCTGTTCTCACCAATAAATACGCCGAAGGCTATCCCGGCAAGCGTTATTACAACGGCTGCGAAGTCGTCGACCAGATCGAATCCATCGCCATTGAACGTGCCTGCAAACTTTTCGGTGCAGAAGCCGCCAACGTCCAGCCTCATGCCGGTTCACAGGCAAATATGGCTGTTTATATGGCATTGATCGAACCCGGTGATACCATTCTTGCCATGAGTCTTGATCACGGCGGCCATTTGACCCACGGTCATCCGATGAACTTCTCCGGCAGAACATACAATGTTATTCCCTACGGAGTTTCCAAAGAGACCGAAACCATTGATTATGATGAAGTTGAACGCCTCGCCGTTGAAAATAATCCCAAACTCATTGTCGCCGGTGCTTCCGCTTATCCCAGAGTTATTGATTTTGCCCGTCTGCGTGAGATCGCCGATAAAGTCGGTGCAAAACTTTTCGTTGATATGGCTCATATCGCTGGACTGGTCGCCGCAGGTGAACATCCCAACCCCGTTCCCTATTGTGATGTTGTTTCAACCACAACTCACAAAACCCTCCGCGGTCCCCGTTCCGGCTTGATCCTCTGCAAAGAAGAATACATCAAAGCCATCAATTCCAAAGTCTTCCCCGGTATGCAGGGCGGACCTCTCGAACATGTCATCGCAGCCAAAGCAATCTGCTTCGGTGAAGCCATGAGCCCCGAATTCAAAGCATATCAGCATCAGGTCAGACTGAATGCCGCCAAACTTGCTGAAGAATTGAGCAACCGCGGCTTCCGTATCGTTTCCGGCGGTACTGACAACCACTTGATGCTCGTTGACCTGCGTCCGAAAAAGGTTACCGGCAAAGCACTTGCAAATGCTCTCGACCTTGCCCGCATCACCGTCAACAAGAATATGATCCCCTTCGATCCCGAAAAACCCTTCGTGACTTCCGGTATCCGTATCGGTACTCCCGCCGTTACCACCAGAGGTATGAAAGAGGCTGAAATGGTCAAAATCGCTGAATTTATCGAACGTGCCTGCGCCGTCTGCGATGATGAAGCCGCTCTCCGTGCCATCGGTGAAGAAGTCCGTGCATTTGCTGCACAGTTCCCCTTGCCCCAATTCTAATTTAAAGGAATTTTATAATGATAGACATTAAAATTATCCGCGATCATTTTGACGCATACAAAAAGACCTGCGAACGCAGAGGATGTCCTGTCAATCTGGATACCGTTCTGGAACTTGATACTCAGTGCCGCAAACTCAATCAGGAAATTGATGATATGCGCGCCGAACGCAACCGTTTGAGCAAAGAATGTCAGGCCAACCCCGCCGCCCGTGATGAAGTCAAAAAATTGAAAGTTACTCTCTCCACCAAAGAAAATACTTTCAATGAATTGCAGGAAAAACTCTACAAAATGTTGAGCTTCCTCCCCAATACTCTCTCCGAAGATGTGCCCGACGGTTTGGATGATACTGCCAATGTCGAATTGCGTAAAGTCGGTACTATCCCGACTTTCGATTTCCCCATCCGTGATCATCAGCAGCTCGGTGAACTGCTTGATATTATCGACACCCAGCGCGGTGCCAAAGTTGCCCAGACCGGTTTTTATTACTGGAAGGGCAAAGGAGCCCAGATGGCACAGGCTCTCTTTTTCTGGGTTCAGCAGCAGTTGGTACAGAGAGGATTCACTCTTTTTATGACTCCCTGTGTTGCCAAAGAAAGAACACTTTTCGGTACAGGTTATCTGCCCTTTTTCGCAGATCAGACTTTCAATTTGAAAGATGAAGACCTTGCTCTTATCGGTACAAGTGAACAGACTCTGGTCGGTTATCACGCTGACGATGTGCTTGACGGCAAAGAATTGCCCTTGTGCTATACTGCTTATACTCCCTGTTTCCGTACCGAAGCAGGAAGTTACGGCAAAGCAAGTAAAGGTATCTTCCGTGTTCATCAGTTCCACAAAGTCGAACAGATCATTTTCTGCAAACCCGAAGATTCCGTCAAATATCACGACTTCTGTCTGGAAAATGAAGAATATATCCTTCAGCAGCTCGGTATCCCCTATCATGTCGTCAATGTCTGCGTCGGCGATATGGGGGCACCCGGTTACAAAAAATATGACATCGAAGCATGGTTCGCAGGTTTCGGCGGTTATCGTGAAGTTACAAGCAATACCAATTTGACCTCTTTCCAGAGCCGCCGTCTCAATATCCGTTACAAAGACGGTGATGAACGTGATTTCGTCCATACCATCAGCGCAACCGCGGTTACCGACCGTGTTCTGGTGGCGATCCTTGAAAACAATCAGCAAGCCGACGGTACTGTTATCGTTCCCGAAGTTCTCCGTCCCCTTTGCGGTTTTGACAAGATCGAACCGGTCAAAAAATAAAAGACAATTTATTTGAACAGAATACTTTTGTCTGTATTATAAAATAAGAAAGGTATAAAAATGTCCATTTTCAAAGCATACGATATCCGCGGTGTTTTCCCCACCGAAATCAATGCCGCCGTCGCAGAAAAAATCGGCAGAGCTTATATTAAATTCACCGGTGCAAAAAAAGTTGTCATCGGCAGAGATATGCGTCCTCATTCACAGGATATGTTTGAAGGTTTGAGCCGTGGTATTATGATGCAGGGGGCAGATGTTATCGATCTCGGTCTCTGCTCAACTCCCATGTCTTATTTCGCCAACGGCACTCTCAAAGCTGACGGTTCTATCATGATCACCGCCAGCCACAACCCCGGCGAATGGAACGGCTGCAAACTCTGTATTGCCAATGCTGTTCCCATCAGCGGCGCAACCGGTATCAAAGATATTGAAAAACTCGCAAATTCTCTCGATTTCCCCGTTGCTGATGTCCCCGGCAAACTTTCAAGCTATGACATCGCTCCCGAATACGGCGAATTCCTCAAAAAACACCTCAAAGTCAATCGCAAACTTAAAGTTGTCTGCGATTTCGCCAACGCCATGGGCAGTTATGAAATCGCCGCTGTCCGTGAATTTTTCGACATCATCCCGATGTATGAAGAACTTGACGGAACTTTCCCAAATCATGAAGCCAATCCGCTGAAAGTCGATACACTTGATGCCATCTGTGCCAAAGTCAAAGAAGTCGGTGCCGATTTCGGTGCTGCTTTTGACGGTGATGCCGACCGCTGCGGTTTCATTGACAATGAAGGCAATATTATTCCCATGGATTTGTTTACCGCTCTGGTCGCACAGGATATTTTGAGCGAAAACAAAGGAGCAACTGTCCTTTACGATTTGCGTTCAAGCAAAGCTGTCAAAGAGTGTATCGAAGAAAACGGCGGCCGTGCCATCATGTCCCGCGTCGGTCATGCCTTTATCAAAAATCAGATGCGTGAAAATGATGCAGTTTTTGCAGGTGAACTGTCAGGACACTATTATTTCAAGGAAAACTTTACCGCTGAATCACAGGGTTTGGCTTTCATCATGCTTGCCAATCTGGTCTGCAAAAGCGGCAAAAAAGTTTCTGATCTGGTCAAACCTCTGCAGAAATATTTTTCAAGCGGTGAAATCAATTCCAAAGTTGCCGATGTCGCTCCCATCCTTGCTGCTATCAAGAGCAAATATGCCGACGGCAATACCTATGAACTTGACGGTTTCAGTTCTGAATATCCCACATGGCACTTCAATGTCCGTTCTTCCAATACCGAACCTCTGCTCCGTCTGATCGTTGAAGCAGATACTCAATCTGAAATGGAAGCAAAACGCGATGAACTGCTTGCCATCATCCGCGGATAATTGAATTTCTAACAAAAGGATTTATATGAGTCACGAAAAAATTACAAAACTGATGAAACGGGGAAGCGACTTCCTCGGAGTTAAATATCCTATTCTTTGCGGCGCAATGACCTGGATATCTGAACCTAAACTTGTCAGTGCTGTTTCCAATCACGGCTGTTTCGGCTGTCTGGCGGGCGGAAACGCTCCGACCGATGTCCTTATGAAGTACATCGAGGAAACAAAATCATTGACCGATAAACCTTTTGCTGTCAATTTGATAACTATCGCTCCTGCATACAAAGAACATTTGGCAATGCTTAAAGATATGCACGTGCCGTATATCATCTTCGCCGGAAGTTTTCCCAAAGAAAAGGAAATCGAAGCCGCCAAAGCAACAGGTGCCAAAGTTCTTTGTTTCGCCTCAACTGTTTCCATTGCTGAACGCATGATCCGTTTCGGTGCAGATGCCATCATCCTTGAAGGTAGTGAGGCGGGCGGACACATCGGTCATGTTTCCAGCGTGATTCTGATGCAGCAGGTTCTTTATAAATTTGCGGATCAGATCCCGATGTTTATGGCAGGCGGTATGTCCACCGGTAAAATGATGGCACATGCCCTGCTCATGGGGGCAGCCGGGGTGCAGCTCGGCACACGTTTTGTAATGACCAGAGAGTGTACCGCACATCCTGCATTCAAAGATGTTTTCATCCGTGCAAATGCCCGTGATGCCATCGCAACTCCGCAGTACGACTCCAAACTTCCGGTGGTCGCCGTCCGCGCCCTCCGCAACAAAGGAATGGATAATTTCGGTAAACTTCAGCTCAAACTCCTGCGTGATATTGAAGCCGGTACATGCCACCGTCAGGACGCACAGGAAGAGGTCGAAAAATATTGGATGGGGGCACTTCGCCGTGCCGCAGTTGAGGGAGATGTCGATTTCGGTTCACTTATGGCGGGGCAGTCTGTCGGTTTGGTTGATTCTGAAATGAGTATTCAGGAATTGATAGATGAACTGTTGAATGACGGCGAAAAAACTTTGCAGGATATTTCTGCCAAACTTTGCTGAAAAAATTGAAAAAGAGAAATCAAAAGTTTGTTATGCTGCTTGTGTTCACAGGAGTTTTTCTCCTGTGGGCTTTGGCGGCATTTCATACTTTCGGTTTATTTGCGGGGCGTATTGCCAATGATTATTTCGCCCCTTATCTTCAATTCGGTGCTGTGGTCAAAAATCAGGTGCAGGATGCTTCTTTGAATCTGCTTGACAAAGATACTCTGGTGAATTTAGTCAGGGCTTTGCAGGCGGAAAATCATGTTTTAAATTCGCAGTCTTTGCTTCTGACTGAACTTGAAAGGCAGAACGAAGAATTGAGGAAAATGATAAATCTGCCGTCTTTTCCCAAGTATAAAAGCGTCCCTGCAGAGATAATTTTGCGGGACCCCTCGCAATGGCTTAATTCTTTTACTGTATCCAAAGGCAGCCGCAGCGGCGTGGATGTCGGCTGTGCAGTTTTTACCATCGGCTCAAACGGCATACCGCTTCTGCTCGGCAGGGTGTCTGCGGTTTCCGCACACAGTGCCAAAGTTTCGAGTATTTACAATAAGGAACTGCATTTGTCAGGCAGATTGAATATCAGCCGTGCGACAGGTCTTATCAATGCGACGGTCAGCAGCGGCAGAGAATATTATCTGCGGATCAACTATCTGCCCCGTGATTTGCAGTATGTCAATGATGAAGAAGTATTTACAGGCGGGTTCGAGAAGAATGTTCCTCCGGGGTTGAAAATCGGCAACCTTATCAGCGTTGACCGTGCAACATCTTTTTACAGCAATGAACTTTATTTGAACGGCTGGATCAAGCCTGCGGCAGATTTTAACGATTTGCGTTTTGTTTATATCGCTGTGCCTGACGGTTCTTTGTGATCGGAGGATATTAATGAAACAGTTTCAGCTGCCATCAGTCAAAATTCTGTATCGCGGAGATATTGTTTGTTATGAATTGGAATGTTCCGATACAACGCCCGGCAGAGCTTTCCTGCGGACCACGCTCGGCAACGGACGGATCCGTTTCTGCGAGATAACGGATAATGCTGAAAACGGTACTGCTGTTACCGGCAGATCGTGGCATGACCTTGCCATGGAGAAAATATCTGCACGCAGATATTCTGTTTCCGTACCGCTCAATGAGTGCGGAGTTTTTGAATCCAAATGTTTTTTTATTCCCGATGATCCTGCCCAATCCATCCGCTGGGTGGCAGGGAGCAATTTTGTTTTGAAAGTTGAAAGTCCGTCATCGGTTGCAGGCAACAGTATTTATACTGCCTTCACGCGCCTTTTTGATTTTAAAAATACTGAAAAAAATACTGAACGCAACATCCTTGAATATTGTGAAAGGACTCTTGATGAGGCGGAATATTCAGTTATTCCTCCTTCGGGAACGTTCCGCCAGCTCATTTCCAAACTTGATTTTATCATGGATGAGATGAAGTGCCGCATAGTCCAACTCCTGCCGACACATCCTGTTCCGGTGCAGTACGGCAGAATGGGCAGATTCGGAAGTCCTTTTGCCGCAACGGATTACTTTGCGGTTGACCCCGCATTGGCAGATTTTGATGTCAAAGCAACTCCTATGGAACAGTTTAAAGAATTGCTTGATGCCGTACATGCCAGAGGCGGAAAAGTTTTTCTGGATATTCCTGTAAATCATACCGGCTGGGCATCGAAATTGCAGAGCGAACATCCTGATTATTTTGTCCGTGAAGCTGACGGAACTTTTGTAAGTCCGGGCGCATGGGGGATAGTTTGGGAAGATTTGTGCAAACTTGATTACAAAAAAGCTCCGATCGCCGCATTTATGGCGAAAGTTTTTCTTTTCTGGTGCCGCATGGGAGTGGACGGTTTCCGCTGTGATGCAGGTTACATGCTGCCTTGCAAGGCATGGGAATATATCGTTGCCAAAGTAAGAACTGAATATCAGGATACGGTTTTCATGCTTGAGGGACTCGGGGGACCGCAGGATACGCAGAATCTGCTTTTGAATCCGACGGGTTTGGACTGGGCGTATTCGGAACTTTTCCAGAATTATTCAAAGGAGGAATTGAACGGCTATATATCCTACATGCAGTACATCTCCAATGAGTATGGCAGACTTGTCAATTTCGTTGAAACGCATGACAACGACCGCATTGCCAAAAAAGGCAGAAAATATGCAGAACTCCGCACTGCTTTGACGGCTTTGACTTCACCTGCGGGGGCATTCGGTTTCAGCAACGGAGTTGAGTTTCTCGCAACGGAGAAAATTGATGTTCACGGCAAAACTTCACTGAACTGGGACAGCCGTGAAAATATAGTGCCGCAAATAAGAGAACTTAATAATTTGCTCGGAGAACATGGGGCATTTTGTGCCAATTCTCAAATGGAGCTTCTGCCGCAGAATAATAACGTTATAGTTTTCACCCGGCGCAGTGTCAGAAGCTGTGAGATGGTATTGTGTCTGATAAATCTCAATGCCGATGGCAGAAGCAGTGCTGAAATTCCTGAAAATATTTTTAAAGATTGGCAGAAAGTTGAATCTTTGAACGGCAAAAAGCACATTTTTTATTTTGCAAACGGCAAAGTGTATATTGATCTGGAAGCGGGGGAGAGTGCAGTACTCTCTGAACAGACGGAGGTTTTTGCCCGTGTCAGAAAGGCGGCTTTGAATAAAAATTGTGCAAGTTCGACGGTCAATTTGCAGGAGATAAAGGCGCTTGTCCTTAAAATGTATGCAGGAGTTGCTGTTGATCCTGAAGTTCTGCCGCATTCTTTTGATTTTGAAAAAGTTATTGCTGAATTTGTCCGTTCTCCGTATGAGTGCGCCCGAACTTTGAGCGGAAATCTTTATCCGGGGGTTATTACTTTTGAACTTGAGTCGGATATTGACCGTCAAATCATGGCAGGTGATGAAAAAATTATTCTCATTGAAAGTAGAGTGCCTTTCCATGCGGCATTGAGTGTCGGTAAGATGACTTTTGACAGTGTATTTTCTGTCGCTGTCAACGGCAGATTTTTTTCAATTATCAAACTTCCGCCGTACAACGGTGTGCAGTCCCGTGAGCTGGAATTGGATTTTATTTTGTATAAAGACGGCAGAGGTCTGCATCGCAAAGGACATGTGATACAGCTCGGTCAATCTGAAAATCCTGAAATTGATTTTCAGCAGACGCACCGCAACATTACAAGGACTTCGGTTGCTATGCACAGCAATATCGGCAATGCCTTGAGTTTTGTCCGCGGACGCTGGGGCAGTATTGAAAGCAAATATGATGCGATCCTTGCGGCAAATTGTGATCCGGATGTGCCGGTTGACCGAAGAGTTATGTTCAGCAATCTGCGTGCGTGGGTGGTGGTCAATGATTTTTCACAGGCGTTGGATTTCAATGTGCAGAAAAGTTTTACCGGCGGTGTCGATAATGTTTCCGAATGGGAATTTGAAGTTCCGGTCGGGCAGGGGGCGATAGTTGATATTGTTTTCCGTATGATGCTGTCTGATGACGGCAATGCGGTAAAAATTTCTTTTATCCGCAAAAAAAGCAGTAATGCAGGTCAGCTTGCCCCTGAAATTCCGGTTAAACTCATCCTCCGCCCTGATGTCGATGACCGTATAAGTCATACTGTTACCAAGGCGTATCTCGGAGCGGAGAATGCCTTTCCGGAATCTTTGCACTGTATGGAAAAGGGGTTTGTTTTCGGTCCCGATGTGAATTGCCGTTTGAAAATGGCGATCGACAGCGGCAAATTTATCCGTCAGGATGAGTGGCGTTACAATCAGTTTCTTATGGCGGAAAATTATTACGGTTTGGAGGACCATACAGATATTTTCAGCCCCGGCTATTTTGAAATGCGTCTGCTCGGCGGACAGGAGAGGATTCTGACCGCACAGGTCATTGTCAATGGCGAGGCAGTGAAAAAATTTGATTTCCCGAACTGCAAAGCTGCTGAAAAACTTTCTATTGATGATACGATACATTCCGCTTTGCGCCGTTATGTGGTCCGCCGTGATGAATTTAAAACGGTGATTGCCGGTTTTCCGTGGTTTCTTGACTGGGGCAGAGATACTTTGATCGTGCTTCGGGGGCTTATTGATGACGGTTTTGAAAATGATGCGCTGGACATCATCCGTCAGTTTGCCAAATTTGAGAAAAACGGCACTCTGCCGAATATGATACGCGGCAATGATGATTCCAATCGTGATACGACGGATGCTCCTCTGTGGTTTTTTGTTGCCGTACATGATTTTATTGACAAATTCAAATGTCCTGAAATTTTGCAGCTGGACAATGGTGCGGGGCGTACTCTTTTTGAATGTATGGAGTCGATAGTTCAGAATTATATCAAAGGAACTCCGAACGGTATCAAAGCAGACAGCGAAACTTTCCTTATTTACAATCCTCCGCATTTCACATGGATGGATACCAACTATCCTGCAGGAACTCCTCGTGAGGGGTATCCCATTGAGATACAGGCATTGTGGTATCATGCACTTGCATTCCTCGGCAAGTACCGCAAAGAGTATCTTGATATTGCGGAAAAGGTCGCCTGCAATTTTGAAAAGTATTTCTACCGCAAAGATTTATCACGATATTCCGATTGTATTCATGTGCAGAATGGTTTTGCTCCTGCTGCAAGCGGTATTGCCGATGACCATATCCGTCCGAATCAGCTTTTCGCATTGACATTGGGTTTGGTCAAAGAGCCGGAACGGCAGCTTTCGATAATCAGCAGTTGTGAAAAGTTGATTATCCCCGGCGGCATACGCAGTCTGGCGGACAAGGCTGTTGAATATCATTTGCCGATCTCGCGTGACGGTCAGCTTTTGAATGACCCTGCTCATCCTTATTGGGGAAGTTACAACGGTGCGGAAGATATCAGACGCAAGGTGGCTTATCATAACGGAACGGCATGGGGCTGGGTATTCCCGTCATATTGTGAAGCATTGTATATGGCTGGCGGGGAAATCTGCCGCCGCAGGGCGATGCTGCTTTTGCTGTCTTCTGTAAAATTGTCAGAAAGCGGTGCTCCGGGACAACTCCCCGAGGTCATTGAAGGAAATTATCCGCATTGGGCGGGCGGTTGTCCTGCACAGGCGTGGAGTGTAAGTGAATTCGGCAGAGTTTATCATCTGCTGGCGAAAAATGGAGATTGATTTATTATGGAAGAAAAGCGTTTGCTTGAATATGCCCGTTTGATTGTTAAAAAAGGTTTGAATCTCGACAAGGGGCAGGGTGTTATTTTGAGCGCAGGGCTTGATCAGGCGGATTTTGTCCGCATGGTCGTTAAAGAATGTTATCTTGCAGGGGCAAGTCGTGTCGTGGTCAACTGGCTGGATATGGCTCTTGACAAATTGGCACAGGTTTTTCAGAGCGAAGATGACCTCGCCGCTCTCATGCCGTGGGAATCCGCCAGATGGCAGTGGATGACTGAAAATTTCCCCGCCAGATTGTGGCTCGACTCCGATGACCCCGACGGTATGAGCGGCGTAGATCAGGAAAAATACGCCCGGACTCTCGGTGCCAGACTCAAACTTATCAAACCTTTCCGTGATAAAATCGAAAATAAGCATCAATGGTGCATCGCAGCTGTTCCAGGTGTTGAATGGGCAAAAAAAGTTTTTCCTGAACTTCCTGAAAATGAAGCAGTTGAACAACTCTGGGAGGCAATTTTGCTGGCATCAAGAGCCAACGGCGACGCCATCGGTAACTGGAATCAGCATAATAAAAATATTCACGCTTTGAGCGAAAAACTCAACTCTCTCAACTTGAAAGAATTGCATTACAAATCTTCCAACGGAACTGATTTCCGTGTCGGTTTGATGGCAGACGGAATTTTTGCCGGCGGTTCGGAAAAAGATTTGAGCAATCGTGAGTTTAATCCGAATATTCCGTCCGAGGAGATTTTCACCACTCCCGAAAAAGGCAAAGCCGAAGGCTGGGTAGTTTCTACCAAACCTCTCTCCTATCAGGGAACTTTGATTGAAGATTTCGCCATCCGTTTTGAAAACGGCAGGGCCGTTGAAGTCCGTGCCGCCAAAGGTCTTGCAACTCTTGAAAAAATGATTGCTATGGATGAGGGCGCTCCTTATCTCGGTGAATGTGCTTTGATCGCAGAAGACTCTCCGATCAACAAAAGCGGTATTCTCTTTTACAATACTCTCTTTGATGAACACGCCTCCTGCCATCTCGCTTTCGGCAGAGGTTTTGACATTTGCCTTAAAGATTTTGATAAATACACTCAAGAGGAAATCCACGCCAAAGGCGTCAATGAAAGCACTATTCATGTCGATTTCATGATCGGTGCCCCTGACATGTCCATCATCGGTACTGCTGCTGACGGCAGAGAAATAGAAATCTTCCGCAACGGCAACTGGTCTTCTTACTTTCTTTCCAAGTGAACGGC
The DNA here is from genome assembly GCA_045635285.1 of Victivallaceae bacterium. GTDB lineage: Bacteria > Verrucomicrobiota > Lentisphaeria > Victivallales > Victivallaceae > RGIG5270. The sequence goes on along the minus strand of JAZRBX010000314.1, from coordinate 5,175 downwards.
TGTCCAGCCGATTTAATTGTAAGACAAAGAAAGCTGTTTCTCTTGTTTCCTTTTTAGAAAAAAGAAAGCAAGATAAAGAAAAAATTACAGTCTTATTGTTTTAACTTATGGTGATTTTTTACCATGTAACCACGGTATCGACGATGTGCTGCTGTTCTGCACTTGTGCGCCGCAGGTAGATGCGGGTCGTTTCAATGCTTTCGTGCCCCATAAGATCGGCAAGCAGTGCAAGATCGTTGAATCTGTCGAGAAAGTTTTTAGCAAAGCGGTGCCTGAAAGAGTGCGGATATACGACTTGAGGATTTATCTTGTATTGAATTGCAAATTCTTTCAAGCGGTTGGCGATACCTCTCGGACTTATCTGTTTGCCGTAGCGGTTTTTGAAAATGAAGCCGGTTTCATTATTGGTTTCGTGAAGCCATTTTTCGGTTTCTTTGACAAGTTTTTTCGGAATATACAAACGCCGCTGTTTGCCGCCCTTGCCGTAAATATCAATAAAACCGGCTTGAACATCCTCAACTTTGATTTGGATAAGTTCGGAAATCCTTGCTCCTGTGGCACATAGGAAACGGACAATAAAATACCAGTTCATGTGTTGGTCTTTTTTTAGCGATTTTATGAGATAGCGGTAATCTGCGTCGCTGATGACATTTTCCAGATAATTTTTCTGCTGTACTTTGATGAATTTGAGTTTAAATTCATCTCTGCCGATAAATTCAAGATATTTATTGAGAGCCTGAATGCGGAGATTGACGGTTTTTACTTTATAATTTTCGATGAGAAAACCTTTGTATGAATAGACATTTTTCAATTCAATGCTGCCGAAAATCTTTTTGTATTGCAATACAGTCTTCCAATATGAAAGAACTGTATTCGCCGATAAATCTTCCTTTTGCAGAAATGCAGTAAAAAGTTCCCTTTCATTGTCCATGATAACCTCCTTTGTTTTGAGGACTTTGAAATTACCTCTGAACAGAGAATTTACTCATGCTAAATAAAAAATCAAGACTTTTGAGATTTTATCGGCGGGAATTTTTTTACAGCGTGACACCGTCTTTGAAAATGGCGATTTCATAATCAGAGCGGCGTTCACCTGAAGTTTGTTTTCCGTCAGCAATGTTGATGATGAATTCGGCAAATTTTTCCGTTTCAGGATTTGCCTGTGCGTCGTAGTCGATCCAATTTTTCTTGCGTTGTGCAAGGTTGGTGTTGGTAGCGACTTTGACAGTCGGGATGACGGAGCCCATCGGATTGCCTCTGCCGGTGGTAAAAAGTATCAAATGGCATCCGGCGGCGGCAAGAACGGTGCATGCAACAATATCATTGCCCGGACCGGTGATGAGATTCAAACCTTTTTTCTGCAGTCTGCCGCCGTAGGGGAGAACATCTGTTACGGGAGAACTTCCGCCTTTTTGCACACAGCCGAGAGATTTATCTTCGAGGGATGAAATTCCTCCTGCTTTATTGCCGGGGGAGGGGTTTTCGTAAATCACCTGACCGTGATTTTCGTAGTATGCTTTGAAATCATTGATCATTTTTACGCATTTATCAAAAACTTTTTCATTGATACAGCGGTTCATCAGCAAGGTTTCCGCGCCGAACATTTCGGGGACTTCGGTCAGGACTGTTGTTCCGCCGCGGGCAATCAGCCAATCGGAGAAACGCCCGACAAGCGGGTTGGCGGTAAGTCCTGAAAAAGCATCTGAACCTCCGCATTTCAAACCGACTTTGAGTTCAGCAAGCGGAACATCTATGCGTTTTTGCGGACGGTTGGCTTCAAGTTCGGCAATGAGTTCAAGCCCTTTTTCAAATTCGTCTTCCTCCTTCTGTGCCAGCATGAAGCGGATATTCAAATCGCTGACATCGCCGAGGCGTTTTTTGAAGGAGTCAAGCGTATTGTTTTCGCAGCCGAGCCCAATGACGAGGACGCCGCCTGCATTGGGATTGCGGACGAGGGCGGCGAGCAGTTCGGCGGTTGTTTCGTGGTCATCGCCCATTTGTGAGCAGCCGTAGGGGTGGCAGAGCGGAATGGCGGAAGTTTCTTTTGCAAGATTTTTGACTAAACCGTTGACGCATCCGACGGTGGGGATTATCCAGATGTCGTTACGGATGCCGAATTGACCGTCGGGACGGGCGAAGCCTTTGAATGTGCCGCTGCTCTTGATTTCGGGGATGGCAAAATCGGGATCGTAGGTATATTCCAACTGACCTGCAAGATTGGTTTTGAGGTTGTGGGTATGGACATGTTCAAACTTTTTTATGTCGCATACGGCATGACCTATCGGCATACCGTATTTGATGATATTTTCGTTTGCTTTGATGTCGGCAAGAGCGATTTTGTGTCCGGCGGGGATGACGCCTGCTGCGCCGCATTCGCCTTTTTCGAGTTGAGTAACGGCGACGGCAACGTTGTCAATCGGATGGATTTTGAGCAGTTTTTCCATTACAGAATATCCTTGGTTGCCTGTTCGATACCTTTTTCAGCGATATTCTGCAAATCGGCGGCAAGGAGTTCTGCAAAGCCGTTGATTTTTGTAAGGTCTTCGCCCCAGAAATCAGTATTGGCAAGAACTGCTTCGGCCTTTTGAGTATAATCAGAAGGCAGCGCTTTCATAAATGCGATGTATCCGGCATCATCCTGTAAAGTGTAGTCGCCGTCAGTCGTATAGAAAGTAATGAGTGCCGCAAGCGAAAATACCAGACCTTCGGGAAGTTTGCCGACTGTTCGGAAATAATCAAGCAGAGACGGCAGATTTCTGACTTTGAATTTGGAGATGCTGTTGAGCGAAATCGAAAGCAGACGGTGGTTGGCAAACGGATTTTTGAAACGCTCAATGATCGAGGATGCAAAAGCAGTTTTTTCATCATCGGGCAGTTTGACGGTTTTGTAAATTTCATCGAAAAGGAGTTTTTCAACAAATTTGCCGTACACAGGATGAGCCATCATCTGATCGACGGTTTCACAGCCTCCGAGGTATGCCCCGAGAACTGAACCGGTATGGGCACCGTTGAGGAAACGGACTTTGCGTTCACGGTAGGGAGTCTGGTTGTCGGTAACGATGACGTTGAGTCCTGCCCGGTCAAACGGGATTTCATCGAGGATGGTCCGCGGTCCTTCGATAACGAACAAATGGAAGACTTCGCCGCAGTCGATGAGGTTGTCCTGATAGCCGAATTTTTCACAGAATTGAGCTGCTTCATTGCGGGGATAACCTGCTACGATACGGTCGACGAGAGTGTTGAAAAAGGTATTTTCTTTTTCGACATAATTTTTGAAATCGTCGCCAAGTTTCCAGTCATCGGCGTATTGCAGGATGTATTTTTTGAGGGTTGCGCCGTTTTTGTCGATGAGTTCGCAGGGGATGATTAGCAAGCCTTTTTGTCCGGCTTTGAAGCGTTCAAAGAGGAGTGAAGTGAATTTGGCGGGAAAAGTTTTCTGCATTGTGCCCGGGGTGTATTCTTCTTTTGCGTATTCGATACCGGCTTCGGTGGTATTGGAGAAAATAAAACGCAAATCTTTGGAAACAAACGAGTTAATGACTTCGTTCCATTGCGTTTTTGGGTTCAGACATCCTTTGACACATTCGATAATTTCGCTTTCGGAGATGACCTGATTGTTTTCGACTCCGCGGAGGATGAGGGTGTAAAGACCGTCCTGACTGTTTATCATATCTGCCATGCCCTGTTCGATGGGCTGAACGAGCTGAACTGCTGTATTGAAATTGCATTTCTGATTCATTTTCTGGATCATCCAGTCGATGAATGCACGGAGGAAGTTTCCCTCTCCGAATTGGAGAACTCTGACGGGTGAAGAGAGATTTTTTTGTCTTTCAAGTTTTTTCATAACCGGCCTCGAATGTGTTTGTGGGTTAATCGTTATAGCAACTGAAAATTAAAAAGCCCCGTTCCGTAAATGGAAACGGGGTTTCTGATGCCGTAATTACTTGCGGCGGATTGACAATTCATTGGTAAGTTCAATGTATTTGTCATGATTTTCTTTGGAAAGATAAGCCAGAAGTTTTTTGCGGCGGCTGACCATGTTCAAAAGGCCGCGGCGGGTGCTGTGGTCTTTTTTGTTTGCACGGAGATGCTCAGTGAGGTCGTTGATGCGTTTGGTCAGAATGGCGATCTGAACTTCGGGGGATCCGGTGTCGCCTTCGAAACGTGCGAATTTGGCGATGATTGCGGATTTGACGTCTTTTTCCATAATAGAATCCTTTCGTGCCGTGAAGCAAATCTCCCCCCATGGGAGACCACTGCATCGGTCGTTTGACATAATATACACTCTCTGCGGCAAAATTCAAATCATTAAATGATATTTTTACAAAAATCAATGATCTGATGCTTCACGGATCATATCTATAAACTCTTCACGCGAAACATTTTCGAGAGTTTTTCCCTTGCGTTTGAGTTTCTCGTTGAATTTTATTGCCGTTTCAGCCATGTGTTCGTGAGTTCCCTCTGAACCGCCTGCAATGGTGAAATTTTCGCCTCTGGTGAGCCGCTTGTGCCCATCCTGATTGTCCAATCCGATACCGAAAAGCTGCAAATCGGCGTTGTTTGACGGTTTCATAAAATCTCCTTTTTGTACATATTTGTTATAATATAACGCTTTTTTTTGAAAAGACAAGAGCCTTGAATTTGCAAAATCGTTTAAAGCGTGCTATTTTATACAAATTCAATATTATTTTTTTTACAGGAGTTTTTATGAAAGCTTTTTTTGTTTTTTCAGGACAGGGGGCACAAGCTCCCGGCATGGGCAGGGACCTTTACGAAAGTTCACCCCGTGCAAAGGCGATTTTTGATGAAGCAGATGCAGTACTCGGTTACAAATTGAGTGATATATGCTTCAACGGTCCCGCTGAAACTTTGACTGAAACAAAATATTGTCAGGTGGCGATTTATACCATGAGCTGTGCCGCTTTGGAGGCTTTTCGTGAAAAGTATGGCGTTGAAGCTGTCAGCTGTGCAGGTTTGAGCCTCGGAGAATACGGCGCTTTGTACGGTGCAGGCGCATTTTCTTTCGCCGACGGTTTGAGATTGCTCAACAAGCGTGCCGAACTTATGGACAAATGCTGCAAAAATACCGACGGCGGTATGGCTTCCGTACTTGGCGGCGACCCCGCAATCATCCGTGAAACAGCCAAAGAGTGCGATGTCGATGTCGCCAATTTC
>JAZRBX010000313.1:0-17348 GCA_045635285.1 Victivallaceae bacterium | reverse complement strand
TCCTGTTTGTTATTTAAAATAAAGGGTGTAAAGCACCGCATTTTTCATTGTGCCGCGAATGAAAAATTCCTGTGCCGGATCAAGATCGCAAACGGGAATTTCAAGGTCATCGCCATTAATTTCGACATGCTTGATAACCTTGCCGTCTTTGCCGACGATTTCAAGTTTGATGAAGCCGCCGTCTTTGACCGCAGCATTAGCAGTGATCGCCTTTACGCCATTAAAATTATTGGTTGCAAAAGTTCCCTCTCCGGCATCGGCAGTCAGACCGAACCAGCCGTCAGCACGGTATTTGGCAAGTCCTGCGTAATAACGGCCGCGATTGCCGATTTCAGCAATTCCGTCATAGCCTCCGACTTTGTCAAAATAAGGCAGTCTGCCGGCAAGATCACGCTTTTCAAAACGGCGTTCAAAATCGTCAGCAACAACTTTTCTGCCTTTGACAAAAGTGGTAACTTCCGGGACAAAATGCGGCAAATCAGAGCAGTATCCTGCCAGCTGATAATAATATTTGCCCTCTTTGACATATTGATTTTTCACAAAAACATGACCGAAATACCATGATTCAGGATCATCCGTGGCGATAAACGGTTTTGTATCAGGGAAGCGATAATAATGAACTCCATCCCTGCTGTAATTCAAATCAACATAAATCTGCTGGGTTTCACCGTCATAGGCGAAAAGATAAACCAGATAAAGATCAGCATCCGCAACAGGCATCATGCTCGCTCCGTAATGCTGCGCTCCGTCGGAATCTTTTTCATCAGGCAGAGTCATGGTATGGCGGTACTGCCAGTTGATACCGTCCACGGTACTGTAAATCGTCATCAAACGGAAACACATGGACAAATTGTCATAAGGGATCGCATAAGGTGCAAAACGGCGTACAGTCTGCCCGTGAGAGAGGAAAAGTTCCCTGCCGTCAGCGGACAGCCACATATCACCGAAGTTGTCATTGGTGGTATAGCCTGTTTCAAATTCATCATTGCCGAAAAGATGGATATCGGTCAGAAGCGGTTTATCCCGCATGAAAACATAATCCCCGTTAAGTGCTTTGCCGACGATCCAATGGGTGCGGAACGGTGCTTTGATACAGCCGTAATCTTTGGGCTGCACGCTCCAAACACGGCGGATATTGTTCAGCGGGATCTCTCCGTGAACGGCTTTGTCATACATGACAAATTTTGCATTTGAAGGAATATTTGCAAAAGAAAGATCATTGAATCTTTTGCCCGGAGTGAAATATTTTCCTGCGGCGGGTTTTTCCGCAACTTCGGCATAAGAGCCTTCAAGTTTATCAGAAACGATGTAGCGGACAGATGGTTTTCTATCTACAAAACCGCCTCTCGGATAATCCTGCACCGCAAAAGCAAATTTATTGTCTTTTGTACGATAGAAGGCATTGGAGTTGAGCAGCATGCACTCATCATTCAAGGTTTTTGCACAAGATTTCATTTCAGCAGGGTAAATCTGCACACTCAAATTTTTTCTCTCTCTGAATACAAAAGCATCGGGAGTGAAGAAAAGTTTTTTGCCTGCCATATTCTGAACAGCAGAAGGAGCTTTGATTTCCGGGATGCGTTCAATGCGGAGCATACGGCGGAAACAGCCGCGTTCAGTATTGAAATAAGTTATATATCTGCCGGGAGCAAGACCTCCGATATTGTCGATTAAATAATTATGTCTGCCTTTTCTGATATCGATCTTTTTCTGAAAAACGACCTTATTATCAGGAGATTTAACAATGATTTCGGCAGTTTTCGGAGTATCGGCATGATCTTTGGCAACAACGGTCAACTCTGCACGGTCGCGGTTGCGGTAGATCGGCAGACGGTACTCGACTTCGATCAGATCGGTGAGAGAAAGTTTTTTCTCTACATCTCTATCGGAAAGCACTTCAACTTCACGGACATGAACGACAGCCTGTGAAGAAGGTATGGTCTTGTTGCCCATGCGTTTGAGAGTATCATGAGAAGAGGTGAAGCGGATTCTGACAGAATCAACGACCAGAGGGGTAAAATCATGACGGAAAAAAAGTTTGGAATCATCAAGATCACGGAAGTTGACGAGATCCGGCAGATTTTCCGCCTTGCACAGCACCTGCCATGTGCCGTTGTTGAAACCTTCAACAACATAACCTGCAGGAGCGCATGCACCGCTCGGATTCTCATAAATTCCCATCAAACCGCCGTAAATTTGAACGCTTCCTGCCTCAATGCGGCGGGGAAGATTTACGGTAATAATTTTATTGACAGGCACGCCGACGGAAGAAGAGATATTTCCATCTGCCAGACAGCCGATTGACTGTTTGCTGACATTGGCATCATCAATGGTAACTTCACTGTTCAGCATACCGTTTTCTTTGCCGACGATGCGTGATTTTTCCCGGTAAACCTTCAAATTGGCGATATAATTCATATTGCCTTCGGGGGCCTGCGGATTCATCATCATGTAAACGCTTGAAGGGATGGAGTCAAAATCAGCCTCCAATTCGCCGACACCTGCGATGGAAACATAATATTTTTTCTGAAAAGCTGAAACATGGATAGAGATTTTGTAATCGCGGTCATCACGCAGAGCAATATCGGTTTTCTGCCATTTTTTGTCCTTGCCGAGAATATAAACGGAACGGTTTGAGTTGAAGAAAACACTGCCCGGCGCATTCAAAAAACCGCTGCCGCCGAAACTAACAACAAATGCGGAATTTACAGCTCCGCGACGCAGAGTGAATGAGCAGCCGTAATCCGTTTCTGCGGTCAAAGGTTCACGGAAACGGATACGGACGGGAGCTTTGCCTCTCTGCAATACCAGAACTTTTTTGCCTTTGAGCGTATCAAAAACAAGATCTTTCTGCATTTCAAAATATGCAGTTTTGCCGTTAAATGTTTCAGGTTTACTGAAATCAGGGGCAAAAACTCCGATAGTTTCTGCCGCATTGACAACAAGAAGTGCCAGCAGTAATGCCGTTGCTGTTATAAATTTTTTCATTTAATTGTCCCCTCGGAAAGAAATCAGCGGAAGAATTTCAAATCACTGATATAATTGATATTGCCCTGCGGCGGCTGCGGATTCAGCATGACATAAGTAACTTCAGGCATGGAATCATAGTTCATTTCAGCTTCACCGATGCCGTCGATTTTGACGACATATTTTTTCTCTGCGGCAATAACTTTGATGGAAAATTTGTAATCGACATCCGCTTTCAGGATAAGATCGGTTTTGTGCCATTTTTTATCCACAGTCCAGAGGTAGACATAACCGTTGCTGTTGACGAAAATAGTTCCGGGACCGTTGAAAGAACCTTTGCCGCTGAAACATACTCCGAATGCGGAAGTTGCCCCTTTGCGGCGGAGAGTGAATGAACAGCCGTAATCTGCATCACCTGTGATTGCGGAACGGAAACGGACGCGGGCAACGGGTTTACCGCGTTCCACGACCAGAACTTTTTTGTCATTGACGGTATCAAAAACAAGATCTTTCTGCATTTCAAAATATGCTGTCGGACTGAAAAATGTCTTCGGATCGTTGAAATCAGGAGCGAAAACTTTTGCATTTTCAGTTCCGAAAACGGCACTTACGGCAAAAAACATCAGCAGCAAACTCAAAACTTTTTTCATAGTATCATTCCCTTTCAATTATTGTAATAAAATTTCAAATCACTGACATAACTGATATTTTTGTCGGGCGGTTGGGGAGCAAAAATGAGTTTATTGGCATTTTCCCGCACAATGGATGTCATTTCAGCTTCGCCGACACCGTCAACGACAACCTTGTATGATTTCTTTGTCGATGAAACAATTACGGTAATTTTGTACTCTTTATTTGCATCAAGTTTGATTCCCACATTCTTCCACTTTTTATCAGAAGCATAGAGAGAAATATTACCGCTCTGAGTGATGAAAATACTGCCGATAGAGGGAGCGGCTCTGTCAGCACAAATCATTGCGATAAATGAAGAATTTGCTGCGGGGCGGAGAAGATTGAAGCTGTAAGAATAATCCAGATTGGACAACACGCTTAAAAAATCGACCTGATGCCAGACGCCGCCGCGTTTGACTTCAAGATATTTTTTGCCGTTGCGGGTCTGCGGATAAACTTTTCCGGGAGCGGCAAATCCCGCATAAGCATTGCGGTAAGTTGAAGGAACGCCCAAAACCGGTGCATAGAAAGGAACTGCATCTGCAGCAAATGATGTTTCGGGAACGTCGGCATCCAAAGAAAATTTGAAATCTCCGATATAGTTAATATTGTTATTCGGCGGCTGGGGTGCAAAAACCAGTTTATCTGCACCGTCACGGACTACGGAAGCAGTTTCAAATTCGCCGAAACCGTCAATAACGACTTTATACTTTTTTGCAGCATTATCGACATAAACAGAAACTTTGTATTCTTTAGCATGTTTGAGGGTGAATCCGGTTGAATGCCACTTGCCTTGTGCATTGTAAACATAAACTGTACCTGACTGATTGATAAAAACACTGCCGATACCGGGAGCGGACAACTCTTTGCAGATAACTGACATGAATGCAGAATCTTCCGCTTGCCGGATGACAGTGTAACTGTATGAATATTTATCAAGTTCTGTCAGATTTTTCTGAAATTTAACTGTGTGCCAGACGCCGCCGCGTTTGACTTCAAGATACTTCTTGCCGTTGCGGGTCTGCGGATAAATTTTATCCGGTTGAACGATTGAGGCATTCTCGTTCAAGTAAGTAGTTTTGTCGCCCCAGACAGGTGCAAAAGAATCTCCTGCCGCAAAAATTTCTGCGGCACACAACATTGAAAGTATGAGTACATTTTTTTTCATTTTTTTATAACCTTTTTATCTTATTTTGCAGCGGGTCCGCTCCGGAAAGTAATTGCATTGAAATAGACAGGAGATTTTGGCGGCTGAACATCCCAGCGCAATTCTCTGCCCGGTTCATCCTGCGGAAGTTCAACAGAGAACTGTTTATCTCCGACAGTCACATAAGCTTTATTTTCCGATGCGACGACACGCAAATTTATCGTATATGAACGGTCATGGGCAAGCCGAATGGTGGAAACTTTCCATTTGCCCTCACTGCTCCACAAGCGGACATAACCGCTCCGGTCGCAGAAAACCCCGGCATACGGGCGGCGTTTGGTATTGTAAATATAGAATGCCCATGATGAATCTGCTTTCTCTCTTACTGCACCGAAAGTAACATCAATATCATCAGTTTTCTGCAATTTTGCGGGCAGGAAAGCGGAGATGTAATTACCCTCAGGAGTAAGTTTGTATGCCTGCTGCATATTATATGCACCGACATCAGCACAGGGAACATTGGGAGCGAGAGTAAGTTTCAAGCCTGCAGGTTTGGCAACTTCGGGACGAAGGTCGAAGCGGAAATGCTGATTTGCATTGACCGCAGGGAATTTGATAATATTGCGTTTGGGTGCAGGATGCAGTTTGGGAACTTTTTTGGCACGTTCAATAATTTCCTGATTCGGCTGCCATGCCCAAGTCAATTCGGCATCGCTGTCATAAGCATAGGTAACAACATAGGTATTGAGTTTTTTGGATTTTTCGGGCGGTACATTAATAAAAAGACGATGACCTGCATTGTGCGGCACAACTTCATAACCGTCAACGGCACTCTCTTTCAACGCTTTACCATTCAAACGGACATCGAGCATTTTGACCTTGAATTTATCAGAAACAGGAATATCCGCCGCCAAAGTAACACCATTCTGCGGAGCATCACATTCGGGAATATTTTTGAAATCAATACCGAAAGCTGAGCCGTTGAAAAAGCGTTCAGGACCGAGTTTGAGGAATTGGGTTATTGCACTCCAGCTGAAATTTTCATCATCCTTGCGGTTTGCAAAAGCCGTTGCATTATTCAAACGAAGCAACACGCTGTAAGGCTGATCTCCGAAAAACTCACTGAACCCCTTTTTGCCGAACAAAACGGAAAAACCACCGTGATAACTTGCCTGCGGGTAAAGCACCATAGTTTGGATATTATCGACTTTGCCCCAGAGTTCAACACGGCTTTTGCGGCGTTCACCGGGAGTTACGCCGTAACTTTGAACGATTCTGCCCGACCAGTCAGTAAAAATGTTATCGACCGGCAGACCGCGGTGATTGCGGGGCGGCAGATTATCAACATATTTGAACAAACCTCTGATACAATCAACGATCAGACGGTCATAACCGACTTCCGGCAATATCGGCATGGCATGATATTTCAAATAAGGATACATGATGGTTTCCACAGAATCATAACTGTGGCGGAAACGGCGGGGATGAGCATCTCTCGCTGTCCGCGCGGAAATCAAACGCTGCAGCTCCTCTTCTTCATACGGAAAAACCACCATACCGGTTTCATTGGCGGCATCGTGCATGGATTTTATCAGAGAATTTGACCATGTACGCACCACCTGATCCCCCGCAGACCCCATGACTGTCTGGGTCATGATAGTACCTCTGAAATCAGGATCGAAACCGTGGCAGTCAAGAACAAGTTCGGGGAAAAATTCATCCATGACTTTTTTGTAAGCGGCAAGTTCCGGAACTGTTTCAGGGTCAAGGACTTCAAGTTTTTTAATATCCCAGCTTGTACCGCCTTTGATCTCTCTGCCGCAACTGTTGGGATAACCTGTATTTCGGAATGCACCTGCGGGATTGAGAGACGGCATGACTTTGAATTCAAATTTTTTGAGATAAGGAGCAGCTTCGGGAGAGATAAGATATTCCATCAGAGCCAGACAGCTGTGCATGCCGTTGCGTTCAGGACCGCCGTGAGCTGAACCGACAAAAATATGAAATTTTTTATCAGAGGGAACAGAGCGATCGGTAATGGTCATGCAGTAAATCGGATCCTTGTCAACAGTATCAGCGATTTTTTCCAGTACGGCATGTTCACTTTTTTCATCGAAATATTTGACCGAAGCCTCAAAAAGCTTCCAGTCGATGCGTCCCGGGTTGGCACGTTTTGCCCAATCGTTATACGGATAACATTCCTCTTCGGGAGCGGGATTATAGGAAGCATTTTTCCATGGCCGGGGCATATCTTTAAGATTTTTGATAACATCCGCTGCATCATCCGCAAAACAGCAGGAAGATATTACAGCACTCAAAAAAATGCCGCTCAAAAGTTTATTATTCATTTTTATTCTCGATTTGTTCAGGAATTATTATTGATAATTTTCGACAACAAAATTTTTGTTTGAGCCGGAGGGAGCGAACTGACCTGCAATGTTATATTTACCGTTTGTTGTACCGATAATATAATCTTTGCCGAAAGTACCGACATGACCGTCAGCGAAAAGGAAGTTTGCCTTTTTGGCATGACGGATGTGAATGGCATAATAACTTGCACCGCTGGCATTGCCGATAGGCCACTGCCAGCCAACGAGAGAACTGGTATTAGGTTTTGCACGGACAGAGTCAGTAAGAAGCATGTATTCAGAGGGAACATTATTCCAACTACCGCGTCTGCCGACAGGTACAGGATTACTCATACGCAAGATAGTAGAGTGATTGCCTTCATCAACACTTGTCTGATAATAGTGTGAACTGCCGTAGCTGAAACGGACATTGACCTTTTTGCCGCTGACTGCATCTGACGGCGGCGGCAGAGCGGGACAGTAGACAGCTTTCTCTTCGGTAGTTGCACTCAAAGAGCTATTAAATCCTTCCCATTCAGAAGTTTTGATGATACCGCCCTGACCGAGCATAGCGACCCACGGTCCGACCCAAGTATTACTCCATGCGTCCCCCTGGTCGCAGTTGGGAACGATATAATCATCATATGAATCCGCATAAAGCATATAAAAAGTTCCGCACTGCTTCAAATTGCTGTAACAAGCGGCGGCACGAGCGCGCTCTCTGGCTTTGCCGAGAGCCGGCAGCAGCATGCCTGCAAGGATCGCGATGATTGCGATGACGACAAGAAGTTCAATCAAAGTAAAGGGGAAAGATGACGGCAGTAAAGTTTTTTTCATTTTTGACACTCCTGTTTTTTTAATTTTCAACAAAAAAACTTGACTTTTACAAAATCATGTATTATTATATGTCCGAAAACAACAAAAAGCAATAGACAAAAGATAAAATTTTGTATCTTTTTGTAACATTAAAAAGGAAAAAGCATGTACAATAATATTCCGGAAGACAATTTTGGTGAAATTTTGAAAATAATTTGCTGCCGCTATGAAGAAAATATTTCTCCGTGGGATCTGCAAAATATTTTTACTCCTTTCTGGCGTCTTTACTGCAACTTTTCAAGCGGAGCTGCAATCAAACTTCCGTCAGGAAAAGAGATCGCCATGAAGCCGGGATATTTTTATCTGGTGCCCGGCTACATGCTTTTTTCCACCTCATCGGACAAACCTTTTGACCAGTTTTATATCCATTTCACCCTCAAATCATGCAGCACTGACCGCCGTGATATCATCTGCTTGAATGCCGAAAAATACCACATCGAAACGATACGGAATTTCCGCTGCATCAAACAAAATCTCGAAAACCGCCAACTGCTGTACCTTTCAGCCATGGCAATCCTGTCCTCCGTACTTCTGAAAATAGACCCAAATATCCTCATCATCCCGAAAGAATACGACCCCCGTATCCGAAAAGTCATTGACTGGATGCAAAAAAATCCTGAAAAAAACAACTCCAATGACTTTTTCGCAAACATGATAAATATGAGCCGCAACAGTTTTATCCGCCTTTTTGAAAACAATACCGGCGAAGCTCCGCAGACATATTCCCGCCGCAAAAGAATCGAAAAAGCATGTGAACTTCTCCATTTCAGCAATCTGTCCGTAGATGATATTGCCATTGCCACAGGTTTTGCCGACCGTTATCATTTTTCCCGCATTTTCAAAAAACTCATGCGCTATTCTCCCGCCAAATTCCGCAAACAGCTCCAAAGCCGTTGAGTAAACAAAGCACAAAACTTTTCAGGTATTTTCCCCTTTTGCCTTGATATTTTCAAAAAAAATGGTAAATTACTATATGTATATTTGTATTTAAAAGAGGATTTTATAAAAAATATGGATTTTCAGCATATAAGAAATTTCTGCATCATCGCTCATATCGACCACGGCAAATCAACCCTTGCCGACCGTCTGCTCGAATTTACCGGCACTGTTGCCAAAAGAGATTTGCAGGAACAGCTCCTTGACGGCATGGACCTCGAACGGGAACGCGGCATCACCATCAAATCACACCCCGTCCGCATGAGCTACAAAGCAAACAACAATGAAGTTTATGAACTCAACCTCATCGACACTCCCGGACACGTCGACTTCACATACGAAGTCAGCCGCTCCCTCGGCGCATGCGAAGGAGCCCTGCTTCTCATCGACGCAACTCAAGGAGTTCAGGCTCAAACAGTTGCAAATGTAACTCTCGCTTTTAAACACAATTTGAAAGTCATCCCCATCATCAACAAAATCGACCTCCCCGCCGCCAATCTGCCGCTCTGCTATGAACAAATGGAAGAAATCCTCGCCATTCCCCGCGAAGAATCCCTCCTCGTTTCCGGCAAAACCGGCGAAGGCGTCCCATCTCTGCTCGAAGCGATCGTTGAAAGAGTCCCCTGCCCCGAAGCAATGACTTACAGCGGCACAAGCGCTCTGATTTTTGACTCGACCTATGATGCTTACAGAGGCGTCGTAACCTATGTTCGCATGTTCAGCGGAGAATTCAGACGCGGCGACAAACTCCGTTTGTTCAACAACAATCTTGAAAGTGAAATCAAGGAAGTCGGCTTTTTCGGTCCGGAAATGCAGGCTTCTCAAACTTTGAGTGCCGGTTCCGTCGGATACATCATCCCCAATATCAAAAGTCCCTCCGATACAAAAATCGGCGACACCGTTACCGATGTCAAAAATCCCTGCGAAAACCCGCTCCCCGGCTTTCAGGATATACGCCCGATGGTGTTCAGCGGTATCTATCCCATTGACACCGCCGATTATGAACAGCTCAAATTCAGCATGGCGAAACTTCAGCTCAACGATGCGGCATTTTTCTATCAGCCTGAAACATCTGCGGCATTGGGATTCGGTTTCCGCTGCGGATTCCTCGGTCTGCTCCACATGGAGATCATTCAGGAGAGATTGCGCCGTGAATACAATATGGATATCATCGCAACTTATCCCAGCGTTATTTATCATGTTTTCATGAAAAGCGGCGAAGTCCTCGACATCGACAACCCCGTTCACCTGCCCGACCTCGCCGATGTCGAACATATCGAAGAACCGATCATTCAGGCAAAAATCATGACTCCCACCGAATATATCGGCGACATCATGAATCTGGTGATGTCCAAACGCGGATTCTGCACCCAAACCACTTCCGTCGATGCCGAACACGTCATCATCACCGCAGAGATCCCCATGCACGAAATCCTCATCGACTTCCATGACAAACTGAAATCTATCACCAGAGGTTACGGCAGTATGGATTATGAACCCTGCGGCTACCGTGCCGACAAACTGCTCAAACTCGACATCATGGTAAACGGCGAAATCGTTGACGCATTCAGCTCCATCGTACAGGTGGATATGGCTTATTCCAGAGGACGCATCCTCTGCGAAAAACTCAAAGAAGTCATCCCCCAGCAGATGTTCCAGATCGCCATTCAGGCGGCAATCGGCGGCAAAGTCATCGCCAGAGAAACCGTCAAGGCCCTCCGCAAAAACGTCCTTGCAAAATGCTACGGCGGCGACATCACCCGTAAACGCAAGCTCCTCGAAAAACAGAAAGAGGGCAAAAAACGCATGAAACTTATCGGCAAAGTCAACATCCCGCAGGAGGCTTTTGTCGCCGTTTTGAAGTCTTCCGGAGAATAAAACCAATGAAAAATCCGCTCGAAATACTGAATATTTATCAGACCAGAAAAAAATGCCGCAAAGCGGCAGAAAGTTTTGCGCATGCCAGTGAATACGATGATGATATTCTCTCCGACGAGCAGAAAATTAAACTTACCAAAAAAATTCTGGAAGCTGTCGATCTCCTTGATAAAAATGATTTCGACGGCATGAAAAAATATACCAAAAACGCCAACCGCGACCTTGCCGCAATTCTTGACCGTTCCAATATGGGACTGCGTGAAATACTTGATATTCTGGCGGTTGCATTGGCAGTTGCATTCGGTATCAGAGCATTGTTTTTCCAGCCGTTCAAAATCCCTACCGGCAGTATGCAGCCAACACTTTTCGGCATACATTTTATTGAAAAAGAACCGCTCGGCAACAAATTTCTCGGCAAATTCGGCTCTCTCGCTGATTCTCTGCTCTTTTCATGCGAAAGAGTTTCAACTGAAATAGTCAAAGACGGCAGGATAGAAAGTTACGCTCCTGCAAATACACTTTTTTCGACCCGTACCAGATTGACCATCGGCGGAATAGATTACATCCTCCCGGGCAATATCAACAAAATCGCCGAATACGCCAAACTCGATCCGGAGAAAATTTACCGCAAAGGCGAAAAACTCTGCGACGGTTATCTCTCAAGCGGCGACCATCTTTTCGTTGACCGTTTGAGCCATTATCTTTTCGGTTTAAAGCGGGGCGACATTACAGTTTTCACCACAGAAAATATTTTTATCAATAATGAACCGCTCTCTGAATCATCAGGGTTCTATTATGTCAAACGTCTGGTCGGTATGCCCGGCGACACCCTGAAAATCGAAAACGAAATGCTCTATATCAAAGAAAAAGGTTCAGACACTTTCCGCCCGATCACCGATTTTTCAGATAAATTTGCCAAAATCTATTCAAAACAGGGCGGCTATCAGGGACATTCCTCCATTGTAGGATATGAACACGGCAAATATCTCGCATTTGCCTCCGATGAATTTACCGTGCCGGAAAACTCTTATTTCATGCTCGGAGATAATACAAAATTCAGCGCAGACAGCCGCGTGTGGGGCGTTGTCCCCCGCAAAAATATCGTAGGCAGACCCATTCTGGTATTCTGGCCGTTCAGCCGCCGCTGGGGTTTCGGAGAATGCGATGAAGCATTGCCGATACCAACCTCAAATGCAGAATTCAACACTTTCAGGGAAATGTATCAACAATGAAAAAATGCAGCACAAGAAATGAAGCGATCTTCCTGATCGCCACCGAAGACAGAAAAGGACTTCTTTCAACCATCAGCTCCTTTTTCTACGAACACAAATTCAACATCATTAAATGTCAGCAGTATTCCGATCTCATTGACAATAAATATTTTATGAGAATACGCATCGACCTTGCAGACATGACGATAACCCGTCAGAAACTGGAAGAATCTTTCGCAGGTCTTGCAAAAGAACTCAATTTGACCTACACCGTAAATTATACTGCCGATGTGAAAAAAGTCGCCGTCATGGTGTCCAAAACTTCACACTGCCTTTATGATCTGCTCATGCATTACAGCGAAGGTGAACTTGATTGCGAAATCCCGCTCATCATCAGCAACCATCCCGATCTGGAACTCGTCGCCGACAGATTTCAGATCCCTTATTACTGCTTCCCCATGCTCCCCGGCAAAAAAGAGGAACAGGAAAATCAGGTCATCTCTCTCCTTAAAAAACATCATATCGACCTCGTGATCATGGCGCGTTACATGCAGGTTTTGAGTGATGATTTCATCAGCTTGTACCCCAATCGCATAATCAATATCCACCACGCTTTTCTCCCCGCATTTCAAGGCGGCAATCCCTATCAGCGTGCATGGGAGCGCGGCGTGAAAATGATTGGCGCTACTGCACATTATGCCACCGCCGATCTGGATGAAGGTCCTATCATCGAACAGGATGTCGAACGCATCAACCACGAAAACACACCCGATGAATTGAAAAATATCGGCAAAGATATTGAACGCCGTGTTCTGACCAGAGCCGTAACCGCTCATCTGGAACACCGCATAATCACCGACGGCAGACGCACCATCGTCTTTCCCCGATAAGAGAAAATTATGAAATCTCTGCAAAAAGCAACAGTTCTTTATCTCGCACTTTTGAGCATTTTTCTGCCGGTAAAATTTGCTTCAATAACTATGATGCCGGAAACGACCGCATATTTTCCGGCGGAACTCTGGGAATATATCCTGGTCAATTTTCCCGGCAACAGCCTCGGCATTGCTTCCGGGATCGCGCTTTTGCTGAGTCTGCTCGCATTCGGCAGAGATTTCATGCAGAAAAAAATATCTCACAATCTGACATTGTGGGCATATCTTTCCGCATTCGTACTCGGCTTTGCAGGTTTCATCAATGCCTCGACCATGGATTATCCTCTGATGGCAATGAATCATATTGCGGCATTTCTCGCTTACACATTGAGCATATATTTCTATACCTCTTATGATGAAAATGCAGTCAAAAGACTTTTTACATGGTGGTCGGCGGGATTGATACTTGTGCTTATTTCCGGATTGCACCAGTATTTCTTCGGCTTCGACAACCAGTTGGAATTTTACTATTCGGAAGCGGCGAACTCCGCCAATATCGACAACATCGACCTCAGTTCCAAAATGCACGAAAGACGCATTTTTGCCACCTTCAGCGGCTGCAATATCCTTGCGGGGTATCTGCTTCTTGCCGGGGCAATCGGATTTTACACAGTATATTGCAAAGCGGGACAGTACGAACCTGCCAAAACGAGCAGAATACTTTTCTGTTCCGTATTTTCAGCGGCACTGCTTTTTGTTCTTTTCAACACCGGCAGCCGCGGTGCTGCAGCGGCGATCGGAGCCGGGCTGATGTATATACTTTTTCTCACCCCCATCCATCGCAAATACAAAATTGCAGGCGGAGCAATGATTATTCTGGCGGTAACAGTCGTCATAGTATCAAGTGTCTGTTTCGGCAGAACATTCGGTTCATTTACGGAACGCATAGGCTACTGGCGAAGTTCATTTTTAATGCTCGGAGAGAATTTTCTTATCGGCAGCGGCTGGGGGGATTTTTTCACCGACAATATGCGCTTCAGGACCATCGAACTTGATGAAACCGCCAGAGGTCCGCACAATCTTTTTCTGATATTCGGCAGTTCGTGCGGGATTTTCGCCATGCTTGCAGTAATATTTGCAAGTTTGAATGCAATCGTTGCGGCAAGCGTAAAATTTTACCGCAAACATGACATGTTCAATACCGTGATCCTGCTTTCGATCGTATTTTTTATAATTCATGCGATGCTTGACATCAATTTTCAGGTGGCGGCGTCAATGGCGATATTCTGCACATTGACCGTGATTGCCTCGGACAACAACAGATTTGAAATGAACGGCAAGTTCAAAATATTTTTGTTTGCAATATCCTCTGTCATTACAGTTGCGGCATTGGCAGGTTCGATATATCTTACTCATGCGGAAAAAGTTTATGATGATTTCAAAAATAAAATACATCTCTCTCTGACCAAAGGAAAATATTCTCCCGATCAGATACAAACCGCATACAATGAAGTTGAAAAATGCCGTCCCTATTCTCCGTTCCATGCGGAAGATATGGCACATTACTGCATGAATCTGCGCCGCATACACCATGCATTTGAATATATCGACCTGGCAATCAGCCGCAGTCCGGAGCGGGCGGGATATTATTATACCAAAGCGAACATGCTGTACAGAATCGGAAAAATCGAAGAAGCCCAAAAAAATATGAAAATCGCCCGCCGTCTGTACCCGAAAAGTCAAAAATATCAAAAATTTGAAGATTTTTTGAAAAAAAGCAGTAAAACTCCTTGACTTTTCTGATTTTTGCTGTATATTATGTTTCATATTCAAGTTAATACTTGAGCGGTTGCGTCCCTATCGTCTAGAGGCCTAGGACACCGGGTTTTCATCCCGGCAACCGGGGTTCGAATCCCCGTGGGGATGCCATTTTTGTATCTATACGATTTGTGCATCTGCAAAATTTCAGCATCCGATGAGGATGCTTTTTTTGTATCTTTTTCATAAGCTCTGTTCCCGTTACGTGGAGATACTTACAATACATCTCCCGCATTTATTTTTCGTTGGATTAATTAAAACCCAAACCGCATGGGAAGCAGCCATCCCCCTTGCAATAAAAATCAGTCAATATTCAGTACAGATCATAAAATATTAAAAAAAATAATATTTTAACTTGAAAAAAAATTTTTATACACTTATATTATTGATAACGATTCTTAAAAAATTATCAAATATAAGGTTTTATCATGAAAAAATTTCTTTATACACTCGCCACAGTTTTTACCCTTTTTACCTGTATTGCAGATGAAACACAAAAAAATAACCCCCTGGTTTATCAAAGCGGTATTTATATCAATCGCATAAATTCTTTCGATATGAAAAGCGGCATCGCCGAAGTAGATTTCTGGTACTGGGTAATTACCGAAAAAGAAGAGGCCTCTCTGCAGAATCTCGAATTAAGCAACGGCAAACTCGAACCGCTCGGCGAAGTTATCCGTCAGCAGCTCGGAGATAAATTTTATGCCTCACGCCGCTATATTGCCACTGCCAACTGCCTGATCGACACCTCGCGTTTTCCATTTGACAAACAAAGTATCACTCTCTTATTTGAAGACGGAGCATACACTTCCGATCAAATGACTTTCAAACCTGATATAAACAACAGCGGCATAGATCCGGCTTTTAAAATGAACGAATGGACTATCACAAATGTATCATATAATGTCGGCGGCCATAACTATCCGACATCTTTCGGTTATCTTGATATTCCGTCAGGACAAGGCAGTGATTATTCTCAATTCTGCGTAAAACTGGAACTGGTAAGAACAGGCTCAATGCTGCAAAAACTTTTCAAATATTTCTGGGCAATCTTTATTTCTGTAATAGTCGGCTTATTTGCCCTGCTGATCAGAGTATGTGATCTTGACGGCAGATTCGGCATGGCGGTCGGTTCTCTTTTTGCCAATGTCGGTTGTTCTTTTATTCTCTCCGAACAACTGCCGCAATCTCCGAATCTTTCACTTGCGGAATTAGTATCTTATGTTTCTCTGGGATTCATTATGGTCTTTCTGGTTGAATCTATTATTTCACTTGCAATTTTCAACCGCGGCAGAGAAAAGGCATCAAAAATCCTTGATTTCGGCACATTTTATGCAAGTATTATTGCGTATGGCATAATGTGGCTGATTCTGATATAAAAATAGCTGCAAAAATTATTTTGCAATGATTTGTTTTATTCCATCGGCGTCAGATAATCATCCTCTTTGCAGGAATATCCCTCAATCGGAATAATACTTCCGGGAAAAGGCGGCGCCATTCTCCTGCCGGATAAAACCTGATTGCGAAAAACATTGGGCGGCACTCCGTAAAAAGAACTGAAGGTATTGGAAAAATATGCACGATCCTTCCAGCCGCAGCTCAATGCAATATTTTCAATTCTGATTTCAAGATTATTGATCAATTCAAAAGCAGCGACACTCAAGCGTCTGCGGATCAGACATTGGCGGATACTGCAGCCGACCACCCGATGAAACATAACATTCAATCCCTGCACGGAATATCCGCAGCTCATGGCAATAGCCGATGCACTTAATGTATGATCATTATAATTATTCTCTATCAGCATCAGAGCTTTTTCGATTGTATTGGTTTTTTCGTAAGTTGCTGTGGAATTCTGGTGAAAAAGATGCTGCATTGCTCCGGTAAGCACACGAACGCAATCGTTATTTATATCAGGGGAATTATCCGATGCAAGCATTTTCGGGATCGCAGAAAGAAAACTGTACAAACTTGAAATCTGCGGTGCAAGTTTTTCATCGATGTAACTGTGAAAACCGTAATGCAGAATAGTCCAATCAATCTGTTTCCGCAAAATCCAGACTGTCATCAAAAGATTTTTCCGTTCCTCAATAGATATGCCATTGTGAACTTGACCCTTTCGATTCACCCTGATCCTGCCGTCCCGCCAGAAAAAAAGTTCATAAAAAAGATGCAGATGAATTCGGTTGCCGATTGTTTTTTCAGGCTCGCTTGAAAATTCTATCCTTGCTTCAGGATTATTATAAAAATCATTCAGAATATCAAACAGTTTTTCCCGGTTGGCAAGAAAATTATCTCTCTTTTTCATAGTTCAGGATTCCTGAAAAATATACAATGTGGGGGGGGGGGGCCATAACATGCCCCCCGAAATTATTTTCAATATACAAAATCAATATTTGTTGTCTGCATATTCGACCCAGCCGCCTGCTTTGACCAGAGAAAGGTCAAAGGGGGTAACTTCAAACGGATAGGTTTTGCTTTTTTCTGCATTTTTGACCGTAAATTCAAGTTTTTCAATGTCAGTTTCGATAAAGGCTTCACCTTTGGAAAATTCATTAAAAAGCTCGTCAATAACTTCTGAAGGCATAGAAATAGCCATCATGCCGCAGTTAAACATATTCTG
>JAZRBX010000312.1:0-7330 GCA_045635285.1 Victivallaceae bacterium | reverse complement strand
CGTTTTCGCCGACGATGCTGCGCCATGCACGGACAGGGGTGTTGCCGTAGGTCGTATGGAGGAATGTTGAGGGAATGATCATATAAATGTAGCCTTTTTTGCACCATTCTTCAACATCATATCCGAGATACCAGGCATCTTCGGGAGTTGCAGGGATACGGACTGCAATGTTTACGGGATGACCGAGAACTTTGGCACGGGCCTGTGTGCATTCATAAACCTGACGGATAAAATCGGTCATGATGTGGCGGTTTCTGACCTCTTCGCCGTGTTTGAAAATTCTGCCGTGACGCATGAAGTCGAGTTCGATACCGTCAACATCGTAGTTGTTTACATAGTCGATGGCGACGGAAAGATAGTGATCAAAAACTTCTTTCTGTGCGTAATCCATCTGCATATACCAGTCGGAACGATGACTGCGGTGAGTTGCTACACGCCATTGCGGATTGTCGCGCCAGATGGCAGAATGTCCGGGAGAATCGGGATCGGCAGGACCGTGAGTATCATTCATGCGCATACTGATCCACGGTGAAACACCTTTTGAACGGAGGTAATCGAACCAGATTTTGCAATAATCAAGTCCCTGATCTGGAAATGCTTTCATGCGTTTGATCATTTTTGTATATGCATCACTGAGGATTTTGCCGCGGTATTCAATTTTACCGTCGGGCAGGAAATTCAAACCATCCCACATAAGTTCCATATTGCGTGTGGGAACGATAGAACGGCGGGCATTGGGATTGACCATGAATTCTGTAATGTCATGTCCCGGAACGAGGTAGTGTTCATCGATATATTTTTTGATACCTTCTTCATTGGCGGGATATTTGAATTCCATGAAGAATTGAGAGCAGTCCTGATTAAAAATCATACCGCCTTTCTTTTTGGGGTCGGCAGCGTTTGCGGCGCATACCAGCAGAGCTGCTGCAACGATTAAACAGTTTTTGATTTTTTGCATTTTTACCTCCTTGGGGGTGTTTAAAAAAAGGTTGCGATACTGTAATATAATGCTTATCAAAAATAAATCAATAAAAATGAGGTGTAATTTTTTGTGAGTTGTTGTTTATTTTTTTTGACTTTTGCGGTGTATAAATAGTATTTAAATTGGTTTAAGAGGTTATTTTTTGCAAAAAAAAACCGCTTCAAAATGAAGCGGTTTGTGAAATCCACAATCAGTTGTGACGACGCATTTTGGCTTCGCGGCGTTTGATTTCGCTCGGCTTTTCGTAATGACGGCGGTTGCGGAGTTCTTTCAGAGTGCCTTCTTTGTCGAGCTTCTTTTTGAGTTTGCGAAGAGCACGATCGATAGGCTCGCCTTTTTTCAAACGAACTTCAGTATCCATATTTTTTCACCTCCTTTACGAATGTTTAAGTGTTAATATTTGAACCGACATGGTTTTATCAATCAACGGTAAATCCTGACTCATCGGCAAGCATTGTTTTCAGCTTGGCGAGAGCCTGATTCTGGATTTGGCGGACACGCTCACGGGTTCTGCCGATTTTCTGACTGACTTCTTCGAGGGTAAGGGCTTTGTTGCTGCCGAGTCCGAAACGCATTTCGAGGATTTTGCGTTCTCTGTCTTCGAGTTTGGTCAGGAGATCGATCAGGCGGTGGACGGATTCCACATCGCCGAGGATCTGGTCGGGAGTCATGGCGTGACGGTCGGGAATAATATCTTGGAATTCGCCTTCTTCACCCTGCTGGATGGAATCCTGCAGACTGAAAGTGTGCAAATCTGCCAGCCGGAGTCCGGAAACTGTACGCTCGCTGAAATCGAGATGTTCTGCGATTTCGCTGTCGGTGGGTTCTCTTCCGAGCTGTTCGGCAAGTTTCATTTTGACTGATTTGATTTTATTGATCTTGCCTGCGGACTGGACGGGGATACGGATGGTACGGCTCTGATTTGCGAGTGCGCGACGCATGGACTGTTTGATCCACCATGCGGCGTATGAGCTGAATTTTGCACCTTTTGAGGGGTCGAATTTTTCAACGGCGCGCATCAGACCGATATTACCTTCGGAGATGAGGTCGAGGAGGGGCAGGCCCAAGCCTTTGAAGTCGTGTGCGATTTTGACGACCAAACGCAGGTTTGCGCGGATGAGGGTTGTGCGAGCCTGTTCGTGCAGAGTTGTATCGCCGTTATGGATGGCATCTGCGAGTTCAGCTTCTTCGTTTTTGGAAACCAGAGATATTTGAGCGATTTCAGCCATATAGACTTTCATCGTATCATTTTTTGAAGTGGGAGCGACCTTTGATTCCAAAGCGATCCTGCGTGCGGAGTCTTTTTCTTTTTTGGTAATGGGGCTTGCACTGCCGCCTTCTGCGAGAGTTTTGCGGCGGACTTTTTTGGTACGGTCGGGGGTTATGGCAACGCCGCTTTTGCCGATGATGGGGATATTTTTTTCGGGAACGGCGTTATCGACTGTTTCTGCAGCAGGGGGGGCGATTTGAGGTTCTTCGGCACCTTCGCTGATTTCGGCGGTTTTCCGTACTGCAGTTTTTTTAGAGGATTTTTTGACGGTCTTTTTCTTGGGTTCTTCCGGTGCGGGAGTTTCTGTTTTGACAGGTTCTACGCTATTTTCGACTTCGGCAGGAATGATTTTTTCTTCTTCGGCTTTTTTGCTTTCGAGGACGGATTTTCTGCGTTCGGAGGAACTTTTTTTGACGGAAGCAGCAGGTTTGCCGTCTTCATTTTTGGCAACGGAGCGTCTGACCGTCATGGATTTTTTCATTTTTGTAGCGGCTGTTTTTTTCGGAGCTTCAGATTTCTGTGATTTTTTGGCAATGGGTGCAGAGGTGTTTTCCTCCTCATTTGCCGCAGGCTTTGCGGCCTTGGTACTCGCTTTTTTTTCAGCCATAAATAACCGTGTCCTTTAAAAAAAATTAAATAATCTTTGAAACTCTATTTAAAAACATTATTTATGCGTTATATTATATAGAGTACAACGCGAAAATACATAATAATGTTTTCAAAAAAAGTTAACAATATATGTAAACGATTTAATATATCAAGAAAACAGAAAAAGTCAATCGAAAAATGGCAATTTGGAAGAAAAAAATTGAAAAAATTATGAAAAAGCGGATAAATAAACCGTTTTCATTCTTTCATGTTGATGCGGATGCCGCGCCGGCGGTGATGTATCCTTTGCTGTTTGATTCCGTAAAGCCTGTGGCGGTGGTGCTGCCTGATCTAGGAAATGCGGAAGATTTTTTCTCATCTCTGCTGCTCTGGAACCGAGTGCTGGACGATAAAAGCAGAAAAATGCTTTTTGTCCCTGAAGAAAACAGAGGCAAAATAGAACTTGCAGGTGCATTCAACCGCAAGATCCGTGCATTGAGTTCGATCCTGCAATATACTCACAATGTTTTTGTCGGCAGTGCATGTGCTTTTGCCAATCCTGCTGCACCGAAATCGGTTTTTGCGGAGCACCGGATAGTTATTTCTCCCGGTCGTGCTCCGAAATTTTCCGAACTTCTGAAAATGCTTGTAGAATACGATTATGATGATGAAATCGAAGTGCGTACCGCAGGAGAATTTTCACGGCGGGGCGGTGTGATAGATATTTTTTCTGTTGAGGAAAGTCAGCCGGTCCGTCTGGAATTCTGGGGAGAAGAACTTGATTCAATGCGTTTTTTTGACCCTGAAACGCAGCGTTCAACCGGCAAGACTGCAAGTTATACTGTCTGTGCCAAAGCAAAACCGTCTGAAAATGCTGATGAATTCTGCTGTGCCTTTGACTATCTGCCGGAAGATTGTGAACTTGTCGTTTTCAATGAAGCAATGTGTCAGGAACATCTGCTCAAATATGCCAAAGATGAATCACAGCGTGCATTCAGTAAATTTCTGAAACTCAAGAAAAACACCTCAAAACTTCATCGCATGGTCGATTTGGATATGCACGAGGAGACGGAGGATGATAAAATAGCACCGTGTTTCGTGCCGCTTAAAAACTTCATGAAACTTGAACATGATGAAAGTCGCAGCCGTTCTTACGAGCTTATGAAAGAACTGTTTTTTGAACAGATACGGCACTATTCATTTATGGATTATCATATAGCGATTTTGTGCAGTGATGAAGACCATCTGCCGCAGATGCGTGAATATTGTGCGGAACTTGGCGGAGAAACTTTCAATAAAATCGAATTCGGTGTTGCGCTTTTGAATAACGGAATCGTTTTCCCTGCCGAAAAATTGATACTTCTCTCGGAGAATGAACTTTTCAATCTCAATATTTTCAGCCGTAAAAATATCGTTGTAAATGAAGAAAACTCTTTTGCCGGACGCCGCACCGATGATGATTTGTCGCTGGATGATATTGCTGAAAATGATGTTGTTGTTCATGTTCATCTCGGCATTGCCATTTTCTGCGGTATGGAATTTTCCAAAAGTGCCGACGGAACTGTCAGAGAGATGCTCAAACTTGAATTTGCCGATGAGCAGTTCGTCAAAATCCCGATAAGTCAGAGTTCCATGCTCAGCCGTTATGTCGGTTCTCCCGGTAAGGTGCGTTTGAGCCGTCTCAACAGTTCAAAATGGAATAATGACAAAAATGCGGCAATGTCGGCAATCAGAAATTTTGCCGCAGAAATGCTTCAACTGCAGGCTGTGAGAAAAGTTCAGCCCGGTCTGGAACTTGCATGCAGTGATTTTGATATGAAACTTTTTTTGAGTGAATTTCCTTATACCGATACACCCGACCAATTCAAGGCAACGGAGGATATAAGGCAGGATATGGCAAAACCGGAACCTATGGACAGATTGCTGTGCGGCGATGTTGGTTACGGCAAAACTGAAGTTGCCATGCGTGCGGCATTTATTGCAGTTCAAGCGGGGTATCAGGTGGCGGTGCTTGCTCCGACAACGATTCTTGTGGAACAGCATTATGAATCTTTTGCGATGCGTTTTGCCCGTTATCCGTTTATTGTTGAGAGTTTGAGCCGTTTCAAAACTCCTTTGCAGCAGCAACAGATACTCACTCGTCTGGAGCAGGGCAAAATTGATATAATCATAGGGACTCATGTCCTTTGCAGCAATGCTGTGAAATTTAAGAAACTCGGCTTGCTGATCATTGACGAAGAACAGCGTTTCGGAGTCAGGCACAAGGAAAAACTTCGCCGCATGAGAACGGAAATAGATGTGCTTTCCATGTCGGCGACCCCGATCCCGAGAACGCTTTATCTGGCGATGTCGGGGGCGAGGGATTTGAGTACGCTTATAACTCCGCCCAATGAGCGTTTGCCGGTCAGGACGATGATTTCGCCTTATAATGAAAAGGTTATTTGTGATGCGGTCAATTTTGAAATGAGCCGTTCAGGGCAGATTTTTTACCTGCACAACAGAGTGCGGACAATAGATGATACTGCGGTAAAATTGCGAGCTTTGCTCCCCGATTGCAGAATCGCTGTCGCTCACGGACAGATGGGGGAAAAAGAGCTTGAAAGGATCATGTCCGATTTTCAAAAAGGCAGAATAGACTGTCTGGTGGCAAGTACGATCATTGAGTCGGGACTTGATATTCCCAATGCCAATACCATAATTATAGAAAGGGCTGACAGTTTCGGTCTGGCTCAACTTTATCAGCTGCGCGGGCGTGTCGGCAGGTGGAAACATCAGGCTTTCGCTTACATGCTGCTGCCTGAAAACGGACTTGTAAGTTCCGACGGTCAGAAACGCATCAATGCCATACGCCGCTGCAGTAATCTCGGTGCAGGTTTCCAGCTTGCCATGCGCGATTTGGAGATCCGCGGTTCGGGCAATATCCTCGGCACGGAGCAGAGCGGTTATTTGAACAGTATAGGTTTTGACCTTTATTGCAAAATGCTTCGTCTGGAGGTTGACCGCATGCAGAATAAGCCGCGTCGTTTTCTGCCGGAAGCGGAGGTGAATATTGATTTTCTCACTCCCGGTGTAAGTTCCGCAAGCGGCAAACTTGTCTGCGGTTTTCCGCCGTCATACATTGAAAATGAATCATTGCGTATCGGTGCGTACCGCAAACTTGCAATTCAGGATTCGGAGGAAAATCTGAAAAAACTTCACGATGAATTTACCGACCGTTTCGGCAAAATGCCGCAATGTTCGGAGTTGATGTTTACATATACTTTATTGAAATTGCTCGGCTCTGAAAGGGGATTCAGTCTGATCTCTTTGCAGGGGGAAATCCTGTCGCTCAGCGATGGACAGAAAGTTTACAAAAAATCTGACGGCAGATTGCCGAGGATAAGTTTGAAAAATCCTGCGGAACTGCGTCTGGCACTTATTATAAGGGAGTTGAAAGCTATTCCATGTGTACGACAATAGATTATACCAAAATGATAGATCTGCATGTTCACAGTTCATGCAGTGACGGAACATATTCTCCGGCGGAGATTGCCCGCTTGGCGGGAGAGAAAAAACTGGCGGCAGTCGCTCTGACCGACCACGATTCCGTGCGGGGAATCAGAGAATTTATGGAAAGCGGCAGAAATTATCCGCAGACTGAATTTATCCCCGGTGTTGAAATTTCCAGTGTTTACGGCAGCAGGGAACTGCATTTTGTCGGGTTGTATATTGATTATGAAAATGAAGAATTCCTTGCTTTTCTGGAAAAGATGCGGCAGGGGCGTTTGCTCCGCAATATCGGCATTGCCGGAAAACTTGCTTCGCTGGGGTATCCGATAGATACGGAAATTCTTGATTATGTGCATGATGATTCTATCGGTCGGCCGCATTTTGCTGCCTATTTGGTCAATCATTACAACTTTGCTGATATGCACGAGGTTTTTGAAAAATATCTCCGCAGGAATTGCAGTGCTTATGTGCCGAGAGAATTGCCCATGCCGTCTGAAGCCATTGAAATCATCCGCAGGGCAGGGGGCGTTGCGATCTGGGCTCATCCGCTTTTCCGTGACCAGAAAAATTCCGGAGGTTTTCTCCGCCGTATGGTCAAAAAGTTGAAAACTTACGGCTTGAGCGGTCTTGAATGTTATTACAGCATGTTCGGCGTTGCGGAAACTCAAATGCTGCTCAATGCTGCGGAACAGAATGAACTTCTCGCTTCCGGCGGCAGTGATTTTCACGGTGCCAACCGCCCCGGTGTCGATATTGCCACAGGCGGTGGAAAAATGTGCGTGCCAAGCGAACTTCTTGAGAAAATTCATGAATACAAAAAGAATTCAGGAGTCATGCCAAATGCTTGATAATATAAAAATAATCGGTGCATCCGAGCATAATCTTAAAAATATAAATGTTTCCATACCACGCAATAAACTTGTGGTCATTACAGGTTTGAGCGGTTCGGGGAAATCAAGTCTTGCTTTCGATACCGTCTATGCCGAAGGACAGCGGCGTTA
>JAZRBX010000311.1:0-3746 GCA_045635285.1 Victivallaceae bacterium | reverse complement strand
AAGATAAGAAAACCGGAAAATTCCTTCCATCCTGCTCCGCCTGCCCCACCGAAGGTCAGGATATCGATGCATCTTCCGACGAAGTCAAAGAGATGCGCCGGACAGCTTTGGGACTGCTTCTTTCCGAACATACAGGTGACTGCGAAGCCCCCTGCACCGTTGCATGTCCCGCTCACGCTAATGTCGAAGAGTACGTTCAGGCAGGCAAAAGAGGCGACTTCCTTGAAGCTCTCAAAATCGTCAAACAACGCATTCCGCTCCCCATGACCATCGGTCGTGTCTGCCCCCGTTTCTGCGAAAAAAACTGCCGCAAAAACATTACCGGTTCACCCGTTGCCATCAACGATTTCAAACGACTTGCCGCTGATTTGTATTACGATACATACATGGAGGAACTTGCTCCCGAAACCGGCAAAAAAGTCGCCATCGTCGGTGCAGGTCCCGCCGGTACTGCCGCCGCTTATTTCCTCCGTTTGAAAGGTATCGCAGTAACCCTCTTTGAAGCCATGCCCAAAGCAGGCGGCATGACCCGCTACGGCATTCCGGAATACCGTCTGCCCAAAGCTATCCTCGACCGCGAACTCGCACACTTTGAAAAAATGGGTGTCAAATTTGAATTCGGCAAAAAACTCGGCGAAAACCTCTCTCTCGCCGACCTCGAAAAAGAGTTCGATGCCGTCGCTCTCACCATCGGCTGCTGGAAAGGTTCTTCCATGCGTTGTGAAGGCGAAGAATTGGTAACTCAGGGTATTGACTTCCTCCGCAGCGTCGCTCTCAACAACGCTTCCGGCGATAATCCCGGCAAAGTCATCGTAGTCGGCGGCGGCAATACCGCCATGGACTGCGTCCGTACCGCAGTACGCCTCGGTTCAACCGATGTCAACTGCTTCTACCGCCGTACCGAAGCTGAAATGCCCGCAGAAAAACTCGAAATCCATGAAGCAAAAGAAGAAGGCGTCAAATTCACTTTCCTCGTCGCTCCCGTCAAAGTCGAAAAACGCAACGGCAGACTCATCCTCACCTGCCAGAAAATGGAACTCGGTGAGCCTGACGCTTCCGGCCGCCGCAAACCCGTGGTCATCCCCGGTTCTGATTTTGAAGTTGAAGCAGATACCATTATCGGTGCTATCGGTCAGGGAACTGCCGCTCCCGCAGGTCTTGCTGTTGACAAAAGAGGCAATCTTGCCGCAAGAGTCAGCGAAAAAGTATTTGCCTCCGGCGATTGCGTTTCCGGTGCTGCCACCGTCGTTGAAGCCGTCGGCAATGCCCGCTTGATGGCAGAAGACATTTCTGAATTCCTTATCAACGAAAAAGAATATGTCCCCCACCCCATCTTTGTTTCCAGAGGTCATTGGGCAAGCATGAAAAAAGATGACATCGTTTATGTCAATCCCTCATGCTCCGAAGCTCCCCGTGTCGCCATGGACAATATCTCTCTCGACAAACGCACTTCAACTTTTGAAGAAGTCAGCAAAACTTTGAGTCAGGAAGCCATGCAGAAAGAAGGCGAACGCTGCATCCAATGCTCTTGCAGTGCCAAAACCGACTGCTTCCTCCGCAAACACGCACAGACTTATAAATGCGATCCCGAAGCCATACGTGGCGAAAAACTTCCTGCTTCCTACGATACACGCCACCCCGTGATCGTTCAGGACAGAGGCAAATGTATCAAATGCGGTACATGCGTCAAAGTTTGTAAGGAAGTTATCAATCAGAACCTCCTTTCAACCAAAAAACGCGGCTTCTTCACTACCGTAGGTACAGCTTTTGATAAAGGCTTTCCAACCTCCTGCAAAGACTGTCTTGCCTGCGTCAATGAATGCCCCATCGGTGCATTGGATATTAAAAAACAGTAAATACTGTACCTGAAAAAAATAAAAAAAAGAACTGCTGCAGAACAAAAGTTTTGCAGCAGTTTTTTTTGCTGGCTGATTGCGCCCACTAAAAAAAAATAAAAGCGGGAAAAAACTTTATGGATAAGTTTTTTCCCGCCAAACAAATCAGCAGATTATTTTACTTTTTCAACGGATGGAATCGTAATCGCTGACAAGATAACGATAAGGTTCTTCATCCTCAATGATTTCAGGGAAACGCACCTGTGCTCCGTAGAAAACATTATCATTGTGGTCATCGTTGACAGCAGAAACTTCTCCGATCATGACGGCACTGCCCTCCTCTGCATAGAACTTGTGAAAAACATTGCGTTTAAGCAGCAGACTTTCGCCGGGTTCAATGAAAATCTTTTCGCCGGCGGCAACAGTTATAAGTTCGCCGTCTTTTGAAACTGTAACCGGGGTATCATCAAGTTCCACAGCATCACCTTTGCGGTTGAAAAGTTCAAAAACCAGTCTGCCGCCGCCGCGATTGATAATATCTTCACATTTCAGCAAATGACAATGAGTCAAAGTTACCTGATTTGAACGGGAAATCATAATTTTTTCAGCGTAAGGTTTGGTATAAACATCACTGCCGGTAACACCGTTGCGGATGGTGAAAAGAAAAAGTCCCTCTTTTTCAAAATTTCCTTTTCCGAAATCGGTTATATCCCAGCCGAGATTGCAGTCAAAAATTTCACGGTATTTGGGATCATTTCTTCTGGCACGCATTTCAGCAGGGGTCCAATATGCAAACTTCGGAAGTTTAAACTGAAATGAAGCAAAAAATTCTTCTGCTTTGCGGATTTCATTATTGATTTCTGATCGTTTCATTTTAATCTCCTTATTTTATTTCACTGAAAAGTTTGATCATTTCGACAGTTTTTTCAAAAATCCGTTCAGAGGCGGGAATGTAAAAATTACCGGGAACGGACGGAGTCAAAGTTGCTTTTGCCTCGTCGATACCGCGCAGAAATGCCTTATGGATGTCGGTGCAGATATTGATTTTGGCAATACCTAGTTTGATTGCTCCGTGCAGCTGGTCGATCGGAGTGCCTGAACCTCCGTGAAGCACGAGCGGTACATCGGTCATGCTTGCAATTTTCGCCAGCAGATCCAAATGCAGATGCGGTTCACCTCTGTAATCACCGTGGATAGTGCCGATGGAAACAGCCAGACAGTCAACTTTGGTGCGTTCAACGAATTCGACGACCTCTTCGGGAACAGTCAATGCCGACTCTGCATCGCCGCCGTCGCCGCCTGTTACATGACCGAGTTCTGCCTCCAATGAGCAATCTGCAGCGTGAGCGATTTCAGCGGCGGCAGCGGACAAACGCACATTTTCCTCAAAAACTGCGGCGGAAGCATCCAGCATGACGGAAGTGAATTTACTTCTGACACACTCTTCGACATGTTCCAAAGTTGAACCGTGGTCCAAATGCAAAGCCGCATCGATACCGTATTTTTCAACATAAAATCTGACCATTGCTGACAACGCTTCAGGTCCGCCCATAGTGTTGTATTCAGCAGGAGATGCCTGAAAAATAACGGGAGTTTTGCAGAAAGCGGAAGCCTTGGCAATTCCCTGAATATTCAGACTGTCCCAGCACTCAAATGCACCGAGAGAAATTTTTTTACTGCGTGCATCACGCATCAGTTTGTCCATTCTGTACAAAGCCATTTTTTCACCTTTTCAGTTATCTTGTTCTATCAGAGATCCGGCAAAACGCCGGTGTTCACAACGCCATTTTTTGCCTTTGCGGCACTGATTCCGGAGCATCTGCACCGCCTCTATCGCCATTGCCCGTATGGGCTGGGCATAGCCGGACGCGCCGATATCATTCAAAAAAGCGAAGTCGGAGGCCAAGCGGT
>JAZRBX010000310.1:0-1976 GCA_045635285.1 Victivallaceae bacterium | reverse complement strand
AACAACGGCATGTACTACATCGCTCTAGGCAATCCGTGGCATCGCCGTCCGCATTTCTACGAAATCAGCATGAAAGCAGATGTCAATTCTCTCAAAAATTATTACATCTCCCGCAAACTTGCTGAACGCTGGCCCTTCTTCAATACCATCGGAGGCTGGGAAGGTCTTGCCGAAGAATTGCAGATGATCAAAGACGGTACTTCGACTTCAATCGGTTACGCCACTATCAAAAAGGACCGCTGGATCGCCGCTGCCGGAAATAACGCAGTTTTCACTTCCAGAGTCTGGAATGCTCCCGATTGCAAAATGATCATCAACGGCAACGGTTCTTTCAAAGTCGAACTCCTCGACGCAAACAACAAACCGATTCCCCGATATTCAGGTGTCAATGCCGCAACTTTTGAAGGTGATAATATCGCTCACACCCTCTCATGGAACGGCACTGAAACTCTCCCTGCAACTCCGTTCAAAGCCGTTATCAGCATGGCTCAAGGCGAACTCTTCACCATCAAACTTGCAAAATAATATCCGGGGGTGAAAATTTCATATTGACAGTTGATTCTGATTTTTCTTTATTAACTGTCAATTTTTTCCAACCTCCATTGTATTTTTGATTGATTAAGCATACTTTTTGATTTATCAAACATTGTTATAATTTTTTTTAGGCGTATAATATTACATATTACATATTACATTTATTTAAACTTTTTAACTTTATGAGGTTTTATTATGGCTGAAAAAATCAGACTCGGATTTGCCGGATGCGGCACTATTGTCAAATTTGAACATGCTCCTGCTTTCATCAAATGTTCCGACGATGTGGAAATTACTGCAATCTACAACAGAACTGTTGCCAAAGCTGAAGCATTCAAGGAAGAATTCAAACTCAATGCCGCTGTTTGTTCATCATACGAAGAACTCCTCAGCCGCGATGATGTCGATGCTGTCGTTATCTCATCACCCAACAATATGCATTATCCCCAGACTATCGCCGCTCTCAATGCCAATAAACACGTTTTCCTCGAAAAACCCATGAGCTTCTCCGTCGAACAGGCTGATGAAATGATCGACCTCGCCGTCAAAAAAGGTCTTGTGCTTCATGTCAATCAGTCAATGCGTTTCATCGCTCTCTATCAGGAACTCAAAAAACGCATCGACGAAGGACTCCTCGGTGAAATTTCTTCAATCCGCTGTCAGCGTGTCATGGTCTGCTCCCCCAATGAATCATGGGCCAAAAATCAGGACTGGTTCATTGACCCCGCACAGGAGGGAAGTCTGGTCAATGACATCGGAGTTCACACCGCAGACATCATGCAGTATCTTGTCGGCAAAGCAGTTTCCGTTTCCGCATTCACCCGTCAGGCAAAACATCCCGTTGACGATGCCGTTTACGCCATGTTCCGTTACGAAAACGGTGCTGTCGGTTCTCTGGAACTCAGCTGGTTCGCCCCCTCTCCCCGTTTCCATTTTGAAATTTACGGCGACAAAGGCACTCTGGAATACAACAGCGACGGCAATTACGATTTCACCCCCGCCGGAAGAAATACCACAGTTGAATTCACTATCAAAGGTGATGATCTTGCTCCCGTCGCAAGTTCTCATCAATCTTTCATCAACTCCATTCGCAGCAAAAATCTCAACGCATGGCAGGCAGGCCGCGAAGCTATCGCACTCTGTCAGGCAATCCGTGAATCCAATGCCGCCAACGCAGCAGTTACCCCCAAAAACCGTTGAAAGAATCATAAAATGTCAGGATACAAAAAAAGCAGCAGCGCAGCCAAAGATCTGGAACTCCGTCTAAGTCGGATCGTAGCCATGTCGTTCTGTGAGCCAAGGAGTTGTAGCCCCTAATTGTCTTCCTAAGACCGCTTGGCCTCCGACTTCGCAGCAGTTACCCCCAAAAACCGTTGAAAGAATCATAAAATGTCAGGATACAAAAAAAGCAGCAGCGCAGCCAAAGATCTGGAACTCCGTCT
>JAZRBX010000309.1:0-2608 GCA_045635285.1 Victivallaceae bacterium | reverse complement strand
GTGTTTTTTACGATGAAAGCGATTTTGGTTCGAGCCGCAATTCATCACTTTTCAACCGCATTGTTGTTTCCAGATACAAAGTCGTAAAAGATGCTTCGATAATTGCTTCGACCGATGACCCGAGAGCTCAAAATTATACAGTTTTTTATACTCCTGCTATCAAGCGTCTGCCGCATGAATTGCGTATTGCTGTCAATGCAGGATACCGAACAAAATCAGAAG
The DNA here is from genome assembly GCA_045635285.1 of Victivallaceae bacterium. GTDB lineage: Bacteria > Verrucomicrobiota > Lentisphaeria > Victivallales > Victivallaceae > RGIG5270. The sequence goes on along the minus strand of JAZRBX010000309.1, from coordinate 2,386 downwards.
ATGATCAGGCTTATCTGCAAATCGTTGAGATTCCGGAAAGACCTCATCCGGTTTTGAGGATGGCGTCCATGCGGGAAGCTTCAACCAAACATGTTTCATGCTGGAGCTGTTTGCGTTCAACCAATAATCCTGCAGCGGCAGATAAAATTACGGTTGATTACGAGGCTCGTTTGATGACGCTTGATGTTAAAGAACCTCAACTTTACACCAGTTTTATTATCGGTAATGCCGCAGATGAGAAAAGATTTACCGGCGGTGTCGCCATTGCCAAAGATTTTATCCGTTATCTGAATGCGGGCGGATGGAAAAATATCAAAATCGACAATTCGCATGGTTTTCACAATTATTCCATGCAGGCAGACAAGGCGGCAGGAACATACAAAATTTTACGCGACGGTGAACTTATTGCCACCGGAAAACTCTCTGAAACCAAAGGTCCGATCTCTGTTTCCTGGGGAGATGGCAGCGGCGGGTTCCGCGGTGCGGCTGATATAAGTTATATCGGTTGGAAATTTGAATAAACAATCTTAATTTCGACAGAAAAATGACAAGTTTGAGCTTATACCAGAAAAAAATTATCAGCATATTGAATAATTCGGTCAGAGGTGCTTTCCCCGTTGAGGTGAAATTGCATACATCTTCTGATGATGTTTCATTGCATTGGCACAAGCATTGGGAGTTATATTTGCAGTCGAAAAACAATAATGATAATTTTGATGAGCTTATAATCGTGCCGCCGGGTGAAAAACATCAGGGTATGAGTATTGAAGTTATGAAAAACCGTTTGGTACTCGGTATCGGAAAAAGTCTGCTTGACTGTTCATGTTTTTCAAATTCCGTGATTTGTTCTTACCAATACACGGAGGAGGGGGATCTTGTCTGCTCGCATCTGGAACAATTGGAACGCTGGCTGCTCTGTAACGCTCCTGCAAAACTTGTCAATCTTCACGCTAAACTCTTTCTGTCGGAAATGGAACTTCTGCTTTCACGCTCTTTTGCTGCCGAAATCAATCCTCAATGCCGCAGTACATTGAGCATTGCGGTCCGTTATATCAGAATAAATTATTCAAGACATGATTTGACTGTCAGCGAAGTTGCTTCGCATGCAGGGTGCAGCAGTGAACAGCTCTGCCGTCTTTTCCGCAAAAATTACGGAGTCAAAGCCAGAGAGTATATTATGAATATCCGTCTGCTTGCGGCAATGCAGCTTCTGCGGGAAAATGAATTTGTAATTGAGCGTATTGCTTCGGTTACAGGCTGGCGCAGTCACAGTTATTTTGCCCGGGTTTTCAAGCAGAAAACTGGTATGACCTCTACTGAATTTATCCAAAAATGCAGAGAATTGCCGGATAAAGAGGAAAATTATTTGCAGGTTATTTCAGGAAATGCACCGGAATTTCTTGATTTTGTCTATCTTATAAATTCTTTACGGAAGGAATAAAATCACCGCAACGAAAGGAAAATATATGAAAAACACAAAAGTAAAAATCTTCAACTTCACATTGATTGAACTCCTTGTAGTCATCGCCATTATCGCAATTCTTGCAGGTATGCTGCTCCCAGCATTGGGCAAGGCCCGTGAACGGGCAAAAAATATCACCTGTATCAGCAATTTGAAACAATCGGCAACCGCCGCTGCGATGTATGCAGACAATTACAATGACCTCTGGGTGCTTTTGCCGGAAATGTGCCACCGTCCGATACTTAATTCAAAATCTTTTTCATGGGCGTCCGTCATGATCGCAGAAGGTTTGATGAATCAGCATGAAGGAACTGCTTATTGTCCCTCTACGGTTTACTCCAAAAGTACCGACTCCATGCTCGGCACATGCTACGGAGCACATATTTTTGAAAAGGATGCGTGGGACAACCGCAGTCCTTATGCCAAAGATATTCTGCATATCGGACCTGCCGATGCATCTACAACAACTGTGGTGGAAAATCGTCGTCAGCAGTATATTATTGCCGGCAGGGTCAAAAATCCGAGCAAACTTCATTATGTTACCGAATCCCGTTACGGAGCCGCCGCCGATCAGGTCGTCAAGGGGCACAGTGCCATTATCAACGGCTGGGGAAGCGGTTTGCGTCCGCGGCACGGAGAACATTTCAACATGAATTTCATTGATGGTCATGCCGAGAGTGTAATGCCGAAAATTCTGGTCAATTATATGACAGACAACAGCGATTACAGCCGCAACTGGTATTATTATTACGATCGCAAAGATGTTTTTCAGACTGCAAAAAATTGAGATATATTTCTGTTCCTGATATAGTAAGAAAAAGTTTTTTTCTTTACTTGAAAAGATATTTTTCGGATATATAGTAAATTCAGGATGGCTTGTTTATTTTTATTGCATTGTGCAATGGAATATAATAAGTCTTTGTT
>JAZRBX010000308.1:0-3444 GCA_045635285.1 Victivallaceae bacterium | reverse complement strand
TCCTAAGCCCGCTTGGCCTCCGACTTCCCGCGACTTTGTCTTTGTCAAAGACGTGGTCGCCGCCAATGCCTTCTTTGCGATGAACGATGTCACCGGTGTCCACAACATCGCCTACGGCGGTAAGATCACCATCAACGATCTGGCAAGCGAAATCATCCGTTTGACCGGCTCCAAATCCAAAATCATCCATCTGCCCGAACGCGCCGGAGATGTCAAACACTCCATGGCAGCGGTGGATAAACTCAAAGCTACCGGATTTGTGCCCAATCACACCTTTGCCGAAGCTCTTGAATACACCATTGAAGCGTGGAAAAAGAACCGCTGACAATACAGCAGCAACGGGAATTTTATGAAATTTGTCATATATCTCTTTCCGACGATGATCAACTTCATCGCGTCCGGAGTGTTTTTCTACGTCACTCAGCGTTTTGTTGATGCCGGAGCCTCCAAACTGCTGACGGCGATGGTGATCCCGACCTGGGCAATAAACTATTGCATTTCCAATCTCATCATCGGTAAGATCGTGACCCCGAAAAATGCCGCAAGACTTATCGTTTACGGCGGCATGGTCATCGCGGCATCCGCGTTGGGATTCATCTTTCTCAACCAGATGCTCCTGCTGCTTCTGGCATGGACGGGGCTGCTCGGTATCGGCTTCGGCTTTTACTGCAGTTCATTTCAGGTTTGGTGCCGTGAACTGGAACAGAACAGTGCCTCCGGTATCGCCATGGCAACCGGAAAATACACCATGGCGTGGAGTCTGGGTTTTGCCAGCGGCGCATTGACTTTCGGAATGCTCAATGCGGCGATCGCGTTTTCGATCTGCTTTGCCGTCGGTATACTTGTCGCCGTCGGAGTGGCATTGATCGACCGGCATCTGAAAAAACATCCGGTCGTTCCCGCTTCACCTGCCGTGCCGGATGTTCCGAGTGCGGCAGATGCGATCGTCAGCAAATTTCCGGATTATGCCTGGGTCGGCTGGATCGTCGGCGGTATAGTCAGTCTGGCGGTAAATCAGCTGCGCAGTATGCTCCAGGTTCACGGAGCTGCCATCAAAATCGACAATCTTCAGCAAACCATGGCACTGACATTGATGACAGTAAGTCTGGTACAGGGACTTACGGCATTGTTTCTGGTCAAAAGCCGGATATGGATGTACAAACTTCTGCCGCTGATATTGATCGCGCTGACCGGTGCGGTGTCGATGGCATGTTTCTGTTTTGTCCGGACACTTCCGGGATTTCTGCTCACGGCGGTAATTTACGGAATTTATTCCGGATGCGGATATTTCATCTTTGTGTTTTACGCGCTGGCGAACCGGGAAAAAGCCGGACGCAATGCCGCTGTCAACGAAATTTCGGTGTCGATCGTCAGTATCGCAGGTCCGATGCTCGGCGGGCTGCTGGTGGATACGACCGGGATCTCCTGGACACCATTTGTCATGGCTTCCGGAATGATCATCCTTGCAACCATTTTTCACACGATCGTATTTTCCACCGATAAACGGCGTAAAATTGCTCTCAATGAGGTGAAATGATGACTGAAATCAAAATCGTCATGCTCGAAAATTGTGAAGATCTGATGCCTGCCAAAGCGCATTTTGACGATGCCGCCTTTGATTTGCGCAGCCGGGTGGATATGGTGCTGCCGGTGCGTAAGAGCGTAGTGGTTCCGGCGGGATTTTCGCTTGAACTTCCGGTCGGATATGAAGCGCAGATCCGCCCCCGCAGCGGACTTGCCGCCAAATTTGACCTCATGCTCACCAATTCCCCCGGCACCATCGACGCCGGGTACAGAGGCGAAGTCGGAGTCATCATGTACAACGGCGGCACAGAAGAATTCAAAATCAGCCGCGGCGACCGTATTGCACAGATGGTTATTTGCCAACTCCCTGAAATTGAACTTTGCATCGCTGATTCATTGAGCGACACCAACCGCGGTGAAGGCGGTTTCGGAAGCACAGGAAAAAAATGAAATACATCACAATTTTTGCAATCTCAATTCTTTCAGTATCAATGCTTTGCTCCTGTGGCAAAGGAGATGAAACTCCACCGCTTTCCCGGGAACGCACCCAGCTCATCATACGCCTTTTTGACAGCATGGAAAAAAATGACAAAAGTTCCATCCTCTCCCGCGCCGAAAAGTTGAAAAAACTCGCTCCCGACAATCTTTATATCAACCATATCATCGAAGTTCAAACCGCCAATACCTACCTCGTCCACGCACAAAAAGCGATCGACGAAGGTCATGAAACTCTGGCATTGCAAATTCTTGAAAAAGGCATTCAGAAACATCCGCTCAACCGCACCCTGCAAAATGAATACAAAAATTTGCAAATCCTCATCGATACCGAAAAGGCTGTAAATCAGGGAAAATTTGAAAATATCCCCGACAATCTGAAACAAGTTCCGACTTACGGTCCGCAGCTCGTTGAAAAGATAAAAAATTTGAAAAAATAAACAAGGAGGTCATAATGAATACCATTCCGACAAATGCTGAAATCACCGCTCTTGCCCGCCAATCACTGAAAGATAAATGGGTTAAATCGGCCTTGTTGCTTTTTGTCCTCGCCATTCTGCCGTTCCTCTTGAAATGGATTGCCAAGATACTTCCTCCGATATCAGTTTTCACTTTGGCAGTAATGTGTCTGCAGGTTTTGGCAAATTTTGCAACTACGGCAATTTCACTTATCTGGGTGCTGACTCTCGTCAAAGAATCAAAATGGAAAATCCCTGATTTTGATAAATTTACATTTAAATTCGGCAGTATTATCGGAACATCACTGCTGATAAATCTTTTTGTTTTTCTCTGGTCGCTCCTGCTGATAATCCCCGGCATAATTGCAGCTTTGAATTATTCATTGGCCATATTCATCGTTGCCGACGATCCGGCGGTCCCCGTTGCCGAAGCATTGAAACTGAGCAAAAAAATGATGTACGGCTTCCGGTGGAAATTCATCTGTCTGAACTTCCGTTTCATCGGCTGGCTGCTGCTTTGTCTGTGTACTTGCGGCATCGGATTCTTTTTTGTTGCTCCGTATATTGCGGCGGCAATCACGCATTTTTACCGACTAATCAGAGAAAAATACGAGGCAGAAAACGGTCAGATATGTTATGAAAATTACAACGGCATGTCTGTTGCAAATACAGTTTTGATTTCCATACTTGTAATTCTGTTGAACATTGTCCCTGTTATTGCTGCAGTATTGCTGAATACAGCATGCAGCAAAGCCTGATAACATTGAGAATATGAAAAAGTTTTTTCTGCTGTTTATTTTTGTAATCCCGTTCTGCATCTTTGCGGCAGATACCGCAGAGGATGAAAATACACGCAGAGAAAAAAAACTTTTGCAGTCAATGGCTCAATACCCGGACATCGTCGCCTCTTTCGGTTCACACAAATTCAGCAAAAAAGATGCAGTCAAATGGGTGCTTGAATCTCATC
>JAZRBX010000307.1:0-2330 GCA_045635285.1 Victivallaceae bacterium | reverse complement strand
TTCCTAGATCTAACTACGGAAAAAGGCTTATGGCTACTATTATGTGTCAAAATATAGAAGTTGATTATGAATGGGCTAAAAAATTAATTGCTCTTCATCAAGAAGAAGAGAAAAAAAATCAACCTCACAAACCTACAATTTAAAATATTAACTCTTATTTTCTCTATAATAAAAACTCATAAAAAATACGCTATTGAGGAATCTCAATGGCGTATTTTTTTTAAGGATTTTAAAAAGTTCAAAGAATTTAAAAAAATTCATTATAATTTATTACTATTTATACCCCTTAATCTCATTGTAAATATGGAATTGTTTTTATCGGAACGATAAAAGCAATTCAACAGGAGTTTTTAAGGAGAGGTGGAGGGGTTCGGGGAGGCGGAGAGGAATTTTTTTGCAAAAAATCCTCTTCGCCTCCCCGAAAAAACTATCCCATGCAGAATTCACGGAAGCGGCAGGCAGAGCAGATATTTTTGTCGGGACAATGCGGAATAGAGAATGGGGAATCTATCAAATCAAGTTCGCGGTGTTCTGCTGTAATATTTACGGAACGCTCGGCAATATCTCTGATTGTTTGAGAGATATTGAGTTCCCTGTTATCGTTAAAAAGATATATTCCGTCATGCCAATTCAGAAAAACATGCTCAACATTTTCAGGAGATACATGCAGTTTCTGCCAACAGTAAAAAAGATTCAAAACTGCAGAAGTCGAAAAATATTCTCTCGAACGCACAAATGACAGACAATAAAATTTGCCGTTCATTTTGATCGTTCCAAGCATATAAAAATTGATTTTGATGTCGCCGACATAAACTGATACTGCTTCATCCGCCGCATAAAAATCCTCTCTCCCGCAGTTGAATAAACTGCAGCAAAGATCATTATTGAGCAAAACGGATGTCCATTCGTCGATTTTCAACTGCAAATCATTGAGAAAATCTGCCTGAACGACCTCATCGTAATAAAACGATTTCAAAATCGGATTGGCAAGATGATCTTCCTCGTATGCTCCGATCAACATGCCGTCTTTGGCGGCGAAAAATTTGCGGTAAACTGTCTTTTTCAAATCGCTGAACAGCGCTCCGCCGACAAATATATCACGAAACGCCTCAAACATCAGACTCTCAACAAAACCCTCTTCGCTTTTGAGCTGTTTCAGCAAATGGACATGATTGCGCTCTTTGTCAGCGCACTCTCTGTCATACGAACCGTATGCGTAAATGTAATGCAGATAATATTCACGGACGCACCGTTTCAACATTGCATCACGGGAAAAGGAAAAATTTATTTCTCCGCTCATATCTCTTTGATGATTATTTTTGCGGCATAGTTTTCGGCAAATTTCAAATCATACTCACCGCATTTGACCGACAAACAGTTGCCTGACGCACAGCCTAGAGCCATTTTGAAAGCCTCTACCGCATCGCCGCTGTCCATAAATTCCGAAAGCAGAACAGCACTTGCAGTATCTCCGCAGCCGATGGCATTTACAACTTTTTCAAGTTTCGGGAGGGTATATTCATAAATTTTATGCTCAAAGAGCAGATAAGATTTACCGGGACCGTCAGTAATCGCCGCACAAACAAGAGAATATTTTTTATCAAGCTCACGGAGAGCCTCAACCGTTGAAGCAATCCCTGTGTACTCCGCAAGTTCATCCGCATTGATTTTCAAAATCACCTGCTCTTTTGATGCCTGCAATACCGGAGTCAGATTGAAAATCATATCCACAAGGACAAGTTTTTCCGCACGGAGAGCGTGCAGAGTCAAATCAAGATAAATATCATTCGGAGCATTGGCAGGCATTGTACCGCAGATGGCGAAAGCATCACAGCCGCCGATTTTTTCCGCAATGGTATTTTTGAAAGATTCAATATCATCACTGCTCAAAAGCGGCGACGGTTCAATAAGTTCAGTTATCTCTGATTTTGCAAGATCGATACAGGTCGAACAGGTGCGTGTATCGCCGTTTGCCAGTACAACATCACAATGATTTATCCCCTCCCCGTCAAGTTCGGAGGCGATGCGATTACCGTTCATTCCGGCAAGAAACTGCACAAGTTCTGCATTCGCTTTCCTGTAAATAGAAACAGCACGGACAAAATTTATCCCCTTACCCGATGCGAAAAAAAACGCATCTGCGGCACGATTGACTTTACCGGCATTAATATTTTTGAACATCAAAACTTTCTGCCATGCAGGATTTGCTCCTGAAACAAGAATTTTTTTCATATCAAAGACTCCAAAAGTTTTACAATATCCGCATCAGAAAGATCGACAGGATTGCATTTCATACTTCCTGAACGGCAGTTTTTAAGAATAAAATCAAA
>JAZRBX010000306.1:0-1990 GCA_045635285.1 Victivallaceae bacterium | reverse complement strand
CACCTGTTTGAGCCTTGATTTCAAATTTTGACCAGTCAATCGTCTGCTCTTCCTTTTCGGCACAAACGATTTTGCCCTGCCATGCCATGACAAGATCAGTAAACTCGTCAAGTGTCGCAGGCGGATTGATACCGGTGATCTCTTTGCTGACAACGAGGTCACGACCGATCGGGCGGAGCCATTTTTCTTCAATGCAGCCGGGATCAATGATACCGAGAATCGCACCGACAGTGGCAGGGGTACAGTCTGCATCTCTGCCGCAATTCGCCGCCATACAGATAGACTCACCGAAAACACCTTTACCAAGTACCAAAGCAAGGATCATGAATGGAATATTCATCACAACATCAGTAAAATTCGCACTGCCGTATTTCAGCAGAATCTGACGGCGGACTTTCATCGGGTCATTATATTCCGCACACCATTTGACAGTATCACGAACAGCATTTGCCAAACGGCAATCAGAGGGGATGTACTGCAACCCCCGCTCAATAAGTTTCATTATATCTGTTTCAACGAAAGCGATACTTTCAAGTGCAACAAAAAACAATTCAGCATACAATCCGTCGCCGCAGTGATCGACCTCTGCATCATAACTGGCATATTTCACCGCAAGATCAGGATCACCGGGGGCGAGAAATGCCCATATCTCACTGCGGATAGCGGCACCGAGGCCGTCACAGAAAGCATTATCATAAACACCTGACATCGGCGGCATGATGCCTTTTTCGATATTGCGGATGGCAACGGCGTATTCATCGACATAAAAATGAACACATTCGACCCATGTTTCGGCAAAATTTTTGCGGGAAAGCACCCCCTGCCAGTCCGTTGCAAGTTTGCACATCCAAAGTATTTGCAAATCAAGGTCGTCGTTCGGTATCATTCCAGTCGGTTCAGGAGTGTAACGATCGACATTTGAAGGCCCCCTCAAACCTTCAAGCGGCTGACCGAGAGTTCCGCCTACGGCTTTGCCGAAAAGTCCCCCGAGAATACGATCACGAACTGAATAAACTTTGCTGCCCATAAAAATCAATCCTTTTTACTTAAAACTTACTCCGATATATGAGAGTGAAACCTCACCGAATACGGCAGTTGATCCGTCGCCGATTTGGATATAATTGTTGTAACTGTGAGTATTAGGTGTAAGTTTTCCTTTGTAGAGAGACTTGTTGCTGTCTTGCTCAAAAAGTTCAAAAGTCTTGCTTACACCATCTGCTTTAAGCACAAATGCCTTGAAGTTATGTCCCATATTGTACGGAATTTTGGCAACACGGTTGTTGTCCATGATGAAAAGGTGATCCTTGCCGACTGAAACATAGACAAAGCCCATATCATCCTGCAAACGCAGCAGAACTCTGAACTGTTCGCCTTTCTGCTCGAAATCTTCGATACGGACTTCCCATGCAGCTTCTGCATAAGAGGCTTTGGCGGGACCTTCTTTATAAAAATGTGAGAATTTGTGGCTGGGAACCAAACCTTTCAAAACGAGGTGCAAAACCGGCCACGGGCGTTCGGCAATTTCTTTTACTTCGCACCATGTGCCGTGTTTTTCTCCGTGTTTTTTATTCAAGATACCGTATGAAGCAAACATATTTTTGTATTCGGGAGACTGCTTGCATGCGGCTGTATAGAAATACTGATATTTTGAAGCCAGATGATGATCTATTTCAGTAAATTTAAGAGAATCATCGCGGATGACTTTGTATTTTGAAGCAAAAATGCGGCTGAATCTGGTCAATGTACGCCATGAACCGAAATCGCTTTCGTCATAAATGATTATGACTTCATTGGGAGCTGTTTCAATAATGGAAGCATAAGAACTGCCGGAGCCGCCGTAAACTGTATATTTCTGATAATTTTTTCCTTCACCGGTAAAGTCGATATACATATACAATCCGGGACGGCCGGTTACCAATACAAGTGTGCCGTCAGCAAGAACTCTGGCGGTGGGGCAGACACCGCGTTCATCGACTTTGGTCTGTTCTCC
>JAZRBX010000305.1:0-5157 GCA_045635285.1 Victivallaceae bacterium | reverse complement strand
GACGACGGAGGCGATATTGATGATTGTCGGAGTTTCTGATTTTTTAAGATAGGGGATGACTTGCTGCGTGAGGAAGAAGGGAACTTTGACATTAACGGTCATAATGCGGTCGAATTCTTCGACGGAAATATTTTCAAACGGTGTACTTTGAGCGACCCCTGCATTGTTGATGAGAACATCTATCGAACCGTAAATTGCAGCGGCTTCCGGGACTTTCTGTGCAATGAAATCTAAGTTTGTGAGGTTGCCGGGGATGATATGGCATTGAGTGTATTGAGAAACAAGTTTGCAGGTTTCTTCAAGTTTTTCGAGATTATTTCCGCCGAAGAGGATGAGTTTCATGCCTGATTCGGCAAGTTTGAGAGCGGCAGCTCTGCCGATACCTCCGCCTGCACCTGTAATGAGAGCGACTTTATTTTTCATAAGAGATCCTTTGTTTTGTGTATGTATGAATATAATGGAAATTTGTGATTTTTCCAATTATTTTTACAAAATCATTGATTTTTTGTTACGGAAAGATATTTGAATGTTGCGGCAAGTTTTGCTGATTTGACTTTGTGGTGTGAATTTATGGAATTTATCAGATGGATGGAAGCAAGTCTGCCGCATTGTTCCAGCGGAACTGCCACCATCGGACGGATGTCGGGCAGACCGGGAATATTTATTCCGTCGCACCCGATGACCGGAATATTCAAATCATGAGCTTTCAAAACATCGTATATCGCCGGAAGCTGTGCATCATAAGCCCCGATAATACTGTCGGGAATTGTTCCGGAGTCAAGCATGTATTTCAAAGCAATTGCACCGTTTTGAGCGAGCGGACGGGCATTAACGATAAGTTCGCTGTCAGGAGTGTGGTATTCTCTTACTGCATTGCAGTAGGCATGAAATTTTTTCAGAACTCCGCTGTCGCTGAATGTTTGTATTTCACCGATAAAAGCGATTTTGCGGCATCCTTGCTGATGTAAAAAATTTACGGCATCGCATATACCTTTGCTGAAATCAAAAGAAACCTGCGGCACTTTTATATCAAGAATTGAATCTCCGGCAACGATAAAGGGAATTTTGTCAAGTTTGAGTTTGCGGAAAAATCTTTTTTCTGAAACCCCGAGTACGATTCTGCCGACGGGAGAGATATTTTGAATATCGGGCATTTGCAGGATTCCGCTGTCGGGATCGGATGCAAGTTCACGCAGAACGATTTTAAAATCGTTCTGCTTCATGACTTCATTGATACCTTTGTATATCACACTCCAGAAGGGATGGGACTGCAATGTGCAGTACCCTTCATAAAATATTTCAACGATATTGCACATATCAAGTTGGCTGCTGCTGACGGTGATGCCTGTTTTAGGTGATGCATTCAAAATCCCCTCATTGCACAATTTATGCACTGCCTTGTAAACTGTTTTTATATTGACATTGAATTCTTCCGCCAGCTGTGATGCAGCAGGCAAACGGTATGAATATTTGCCGTTGGTGATATTTTCAGTTATTGAGCGTATTATTTTTTGTTGTTTGTATTCCATACAATCATTTCCTCCGGTGTAATAAACCATACACGCAAAATTACAAAAATGCAAATAAACCATATATTTTTTTTGTAATTTTTTTTAAAACTGTTGATTTTTCGGTGAGTTGACCTATAATATTTCATGTCGATACTTTTTCGTAAAAACAAGGAGATGAAAAATGGCAAATGTCAAAACATGGGCAACCGTCATTGAACGCCCGATGGAAGCGGCTTTTCGTGAAGTTACTCTCACCCCGAAACAGGCAGATACCGTCGTCTGCAAAACTCTCATGAGTGCTATTTCCACCGGTACTGATATGAAAACTTATCACGGTATGCAGCACCCTGAACAATGTTATTATCCGCTTGTCCCCGGCTATGAAAATGTCGGCGTACTGCTCGAAGAAGGAGATTATGCTCCCGGTTTCAAAAAAGGCGACCGCGTGATGATCAATGAATGCCGCAAATATATGGATGTTTGTGCAGCTTGGGGCGGCGGCACTCTGCTCGTTCACAAAGATATGAATAATGCAGGCGGAGCAGGCGACCCGCTCTGCAAAATCCCCGATAATGTTACAGATGAACAGGCGGTGCTTGCTTATTTGTTCTGTGTTTCGCTGAAAGGTGTTGAGCGTCTGGGGCTTACTCCCGACTGGAGCGGCACGGTCTGTGTTTTCGGCGCAGGCATGAATGGTATCGGAGCGGCGCAGATCATCAGGATTTTCTCTCCCAAAGCGACGATCATTGTGGTTGAACCTCATTTGTACCGTCAGGAGATCGCACGTCATTATGCGGATCATGTAATTACTCCCGATGCTCGCGGCATTGCTGAACTTATGGCGATCACCAACGGCAAAAAAGCAGATAAAATCATTGAATGTTCCGGTAATCCTGAAGTGCCGGGAGTGCTTTATCAGTATTTGAAAGACGGCGGCTGGCGTGATGATGATGAACCCGGCTATATCCATTTGAACGGTGACTATCCGGAAAAACTTATTTTTGACCATTATCACCGCTGGTTTGTCAAAAATGCCAATTTCTCCATGACTTGTGCCATGAAACATCGCGGCAAGGCTCAAATTCTGCAATGGATGAGCGAAGGTAAAATTGATACTTCTCATTTGCCCTTTGAAATGTGGGAGGCAGGCAAGGCTAAAGAAGCATTTGAATATCAGCACAAAAAAGGCATGGATTGTTTCAAAATTCTTTTTGACTGGAGAGGTTTATAAAAAACATGGAGAAAAAAATGTTTAAAAGCAGAATAATTATTTTTGTATTGAGTTTTTTTGCTCTTTTGTTTTCTACTTCATGTGTTCGCTGTGATAGCAGCCGTTTCGATGCGGGAAAAGCAGAGGTTTTTTATACAGAAAATATTGCAAAAAACTGGCAGAGTGCAATTCCTGCGGATGCCAAAAAGTTTTACGGCAGTATTTCCAAAGGGATTGAAGTCGAATACCTTTGCAAAGAAGTCGTGGATGAGGTCGTGCTTTATGTCGAATTTGATTCTCCGTGCGAAGGCAAAGTTTATTCAGCAGGTATAGGTTGTTCCGGCAGTTTCATTGCTTATTGCAACGGCATGGAGATTGCCAAAGAGGGCAAAAACAGACATTACCGTTTTGAAGCATGGAATCATCCGGTGCAGATAACTGCCAAAAAAGGAAAAAATCTCCTTGCTTTCAAACTCAAAAAAGAAAAAAGAGATTTGGTATTCCGCCTTGACGGTATGATTGAAGAGTGTTTCAATGCACCGCATTTCGACCCCGTGAAACGCACTTCTCCTGCACCTGAAACTGCCCGTAAAGGAGCTTCATACCGTGTTATTGTGCTTGGTGATACACATTATGAAAGTTATGAATATCACCCTACCTGGAAGCGTGATCCGAATAAGATACCGGGATTTATTGAAATGTGGCAGGAGCGTCTGCCCCGTCTGCTTGACAGCGCGGCGGCAAAACAGAATGACAAAACCCGTCTGGTCGTTCAGGTTGGTGATCTGGTGCAGGGCGGCTGTGATGATACCGCAACTCATATAAAGGTCGTCAATGACGGTTTTGCGGAAATCAAAAAGCGTTTTAAAAATGTTCCCGTGGTCTTTACTCCCGGCAATCATGATTATCAGGGAAAAATTGCCACAATGAGTTTCAATGATGCGTATTTTCCGCTGATGAGCCGTGAACTTGGCAGAAAGATCGACTCCCGCAATTTTTATTTCACCATAGATCAGGATCTTTATATTTCTCTTGACTTTGACGGTCCCGATTTGGATATGCTCAAAAAGGCTTTGGAGGAAAATTCCGATTGCCGTTACAAATTTGTTTTAACTCACGGCAGTGTGCTTCCGTCAGACAAAAACGGTTTCAAATGGTACATGCTCTATGATGAACCGCTTTACAGTTACACCAGAAATTTGCTTATGAAACACAATGCAATCATTATTTCAGGACACAGCCATACCAACGAAATGGTCGATTGCGATGCAGAAAACGGCAGATTGACTCAAATCACTGCCAGCAGCGCATGGACCCCCGCTGCAATCGTTGAAAATAAAGCACTTTTCACCAAGGCTGAAGATTACGGCAAACGGCAGAAAAATCCTGCAAACGCTGTGCGTTTCAATGAAATCAAAGATGCACTGAAAGAGTATTGGTTCGCTGAAAATGCAGGATATTTTGTCCTTGATATTTCTCCTGACGGCATTGTGGCAAATTATTATTCAGGTGATAAAAAAGAGAGTATTTATTCATATAAATTGAGATAAAAACAACAGCAAAGGAAAATATTTATTATGGCACAGAAAGTTATTTTTATGCCGCATGCGAATATTCAGTATTCGCAGCTCGCCCCCGAACGCAGAGCATGGGTCTGCGAAAATTGTTACCGTCCGCTTTTTGAAATGATCCGTGACAATGATTACAAAGTCGCTTTTGAAGCATCAGGAAGAACTCTGGAAGTTATGGATCAAGAAGCTCCCGAAGTCCTCGCTCTGCTCAAAGACCTCGTGCAAAAAGGCAAAATCGAACCCGTAGGTTCTCCCTTTATTCATGTTATGCTTGCCAATATCCCCGCAGAAGTTGCATTGCATTCCCTTAAACGCGGCATCGAAGCATGGGAATATTACACCGGTGTGCGCCCTGAAACTGGCTGGAATCCTGAATGCGGCTGGTCAGGACATCTGCTTGATTTGTACAAAGAGGCAGGTTTTAAATCCATCGTCATGGATGCCGACAGCTTTTTGCTTTCATTCCCCGAAATCCGTGAAGCAACCGGACTCGCATACGATGTAAACGGACACAGCAACAAAAATCACCTCTTCAAAATCGAAGAGTATATCAAAGATAAACCAGAATTTCTTAAATATCTCACCAATCCGTCTGTCGCTCCCAACGGTATGAAAATGATTTTCCGCAGTGACTGCATGGCAAATCCCATGCTCTGGTATCTCATGGGAGCAACCGAAGGTATGCGTGAAAAACCCGTCGAAATCGGCGAATTGCAGGAGATGTTTCAGAAATGGCAGCCCAGAGTCGACCAGACCGGTACTTTTATCATGCCCTATGCGGAAGATGCTGAATATATCGGTTCTTCTGCTTATTTCTATGTCAAACAATTCAATCAGGCACGCTTTTTTGAACCGGAACCCGATT
>JAZRBX010000304.1:0-3659 GCA_045635285.1 Victivallaceae bacterium | reverse complement strand
GCTGCTGTATTCTCTGGTGCAGTTCGGGTCGAGCATTGCAGGAGCGTGGGTATTGTCGAAAATTTCTGACCGGCTTGGTGCAAGAAAGCTGATAATTGCAGGTTTTTACGGCAATTATGTTATTGCTGTTATGTGGTTGATAATGCCGATGAGTTTCAACTGGATTCTTGCACTTATTCCATTTATATTCTGTATTAGCGGTTCGGTGATATGTTCAACGGCGATGACGCATTATTTTCTGAATACCGTACCTAAAAAGCGTCAGGTATCGGCAAGCATGGTGATTTCTGTTGCCACGGGAGTTTTTTCGGGGCTTGCCGGAATGATGATAAGCAGCGGATTTCTGAAAATTGCAAATTTTTGTAATAAGACAGAAAATCCGCTTGTAACATACAAATATTATTTTCTTTTTGTTCTGCTGGTACTGCCTTTTATGGGAATTTTCATCCACCGTTTAGCGAAAGAAAAAAGATTCCGTCAGCGTACGAAATAACGGATTGCACAACGGTCCATACTTTTGCTGTATTCCATAGTGTAGGGATCGTAACTCCAAAAATGCACTTCGCCGTTATTTTTCAGCAGCATATTGCCGCTTCGCCAGTTGTTGCTGGCGTACCGCATGGGGATATTGGGTCGGACGATGACTACCGGCTGTGAATTTATGGTCATATCCTTGCTTTCGGTCGAATAGTATGAACTTCCGAGAAAAGTGAAAATTTCGTAATCAGGTTCATCGGGCTGTTTTTGAAAGTTGCGGATGGCTGCTTTCAGCTCTCTGCCGCATTTGGTGGCTTCGACAAGAGCTTCGAGTGAACCGGAAACGCAATTTCCCTGTTCATCTACGGCGTAAACTTCCTGCCATTGGTCACGGACAAAGTAGCGGAAATATTCAAAATCATAGATGAAATTTTCTGACGGGGCGTTGGTATTTGTATCAAATTTGTTCAAAATTTCATACTTCGGAAAGTTGGATGGAGGATAATTTTTGTTTTCGCCTGTCGGCGGGATTTTCGGAGATTCATTGTCCAGATAGGGGCGGGCAATGCCTTGTGTGCCGTCGCAGTTGTAGAGGAAAAAACTCCATGAAGCACGCGGACCGAAGCCGTAACTGCCGTTGGCAGGCATACGCAGATTCATAATGCCTGCACTCCACTCTTCTCCGACACGGATGACCATGCGGAAGTCAGAAAGTTCTTCGACAAGTTCATGATTGGAGTCGCCCGGCATGAGGTGTTCATTGTGATAAAAAGCTGTGGCAATAAGCAAATCTGCTCCTCGGTCGAGTGCCTCTGCAAGTTTTTTGTAACTTCCTGAAATGATTTCTCTTTTTGAATCAAGTTCAAGCACACATTCGGGGGTATTTGATGACATAAAAAATCCTTTCTTTATAATCAAAAACATTGATTAATAATAGCATTTATAATAAAAAAGTCAAGTATAAAAAAACAAAACCTTCTGAATTATTAAAACTTATTGCTGCTCAAAAAACAGGATTGCAAAAAAACAGGGAGGAACGCTTTGACATTCCTCCCTGAATCAGAGTTTGAGCATATTTTTATTTGACCGGAGTCAAACGGATGTAGAAAGATGCAGGATATTCAGTCTTTTTGAAAGAGAGAGTTGCATCGTCGAGGGTGTATTCCCAGGGATTGACCTTGCTGAATACGGGATTTTCTCTGTTCATTGTTTCGATGACTTCGAGCTTGTAACCGTCAGGAACGGTGAAATTCATCTTGCGTGTTTTTTGCAAATAGCAGTTGAAGAGGATTTCGATGTCGCTGGAGTTGTTGAAAGTTGCCAGAGCTTTGACATTAGGTTCATCGCAGTCGAGTTCGAGGGCGATTCGGCGTTCGGCATTGTTGAAAATGCTTGCGTATCTTTCAAACATGTAATACTGCGGAGTCGGCAGACGGCGTTCATCGAAAAGGCCGTAGCCGCCGGGCATTGAAACAGAGTAGTAACAGGCCTTATCAATTCTGCTGTCCTGCAAGCCGCAGAGGATAGTACCTGCGAAAACTGCACCGTCAAAACCTCTTATGCGGTCGGATTCATATTTGTAGCCTGCGGCATCGGGGAATGACTGCCAGACAGGGCTGCCGTGCCATTCGTCCATGATCATGGGAATATCGGTGTAGCCGTATTTGTCAATGGCTTCACGGCGTTTGAAACTTTCTGCCAGGAGTTCTGCCGGGGTATGATAGTATGCGGTGTAGCATACGAAATCGAGCGGCAGATTTTTTTCGCGGCAGTATGCGAGGAATTCTTCGAGGAAGCGGTAACCGAGAGTGGTGGTAGCAGGGCCGCCGATGTGGAGATCGGGGAAAGCGGCTTTAAATTTTTTGGAAATAACTTCATAAAGTTTGAGATATTCTTCAAAAGTTCCTGCCCACAAATTGGGGTTGTTGGGTTCTTCCCAGACGGACCAGTCTTTGATGTTCCAGTGATAGCCGTCAGCCCAGCCTTCGTTGTAATGGCGGACGATATTGAGGCAGATTCTTGCCCATTTGTCATAATCTTTGGGAGGAGCGACGCGGATATATTTGTTATTGATTTTGTTAAGTTCGATGGATTCACCGAGGCGGAAGATGATTTCTGCACCGGCATCGACAACTCTCTGTAAATAGGTATCAGTTTCGCCGAAAAGGTAGTTGGCAGGATCGTTTTCATCAGCGTTGAAGAGGGGGAAAATACGGCTGACATCAATGAGTTCCCAGCCGGCGTTTTCGAGAGGAGCATCATGAAAGTAGCAGTAGGGAACTTTCAACGCATTTATCATTTCGAGGACGGGGGTGGGGCAGGTCTGTCCGGCATTCTGAATCGGGGCGTAATTGTCAAGACCGTGCATAGGGCGCAATGGAGCGGTTTTTTTGTCAAGGTCAAGGGCAAAGCCGATGTCATTGGTATTTTCTTTGATGAAATTGATCTGGCGGAGTTCGCCGGGATCAGGAACGAAAGTCGATAACATTTGATATCCTTGTTTTTTGGGGTTATAAATATATGGAGTTCAAGTTTTATAAATATTGAACTCCTGTAAAATTATATTGCGGTAGATATTTTAACTTTTTTTATTGATATTGGGTAACCGTTGCGCTTTCGGCAGAGGAGAAGAAATGATCCGCCTTCTGGAAGTCCGGGTTGTCTTTTCCCATATTTACCAGCTCCTGCGGACCGGCGGCTTGAACATGACCGTCAACGAAAGAAGCATTGAGTCTGCCTGAGTGACGGAGTTTCATTGACTGAGTCCATCCCCAAACGATAAAAGATGTGCCATCATTATTTGCACCGGGGTATCCGGAGTCGCAGATGTGATAACAGGAAGATGGATTTTGAACTTTGGTGCTTACGATATACTGCTGGGCACAGTCACGATCCATATAGCCGACGGGATTATTGGTTGCTGAAATGACTCTTGCAGCATAAGGTCCGCGGTTGTTCCATGTGGTTGCTTCTGTAACATGTGTTCCGTAACCCCAGCGAACCTGACCGTCATCTTCTTTTTGATTCATAGTGGGGCAGTAGAGATATTTGGCATTCTGTTTGAAATAGCCTTCTACGACCAGTTTGCTTCCCCAGTAGGCGAGGGTGGCACCATATTCGTTGTAATATTGTTTTTGCGGCAGGAGGATGAGCATTTCGGCATGGTCATTGCCATACATTGC
>JAZRBX010000303.1:0-6187 GCA_045635285.1 Victivallaceae bacterium | reverse complement strand
CACACAGGTCTTTTCAGTGCAAAAACCTCACTCATTGACAATTATGTTTATACTTTGAGTGTGGCAAGCGGAGCTGAACTTACGGATGCGTTCAAAACTTTTGCTGAAGAACGCAAAATAACTCACGGTTCGATCCGCGGTATCGGTGCAGTAAAATCGGCTACATTGCGTTTCTTTGATCCCGAAAGCAAAACTTATCAGGATCACGTTTTCGATGAACAAATGGAAATAGCCCACCTTGAAGGCAATATTTCCACTCTCGACGGCGAAACATATCTGCATATTCATGCCGTCCTCGGAAAATCCGACTGCAGTACAGTTGCAGGTCATTTACTGCAAGCGGAAATCCGCGGTGCGGGAGAATTTTTTGTTCATGCACATTCAGGCAAAGCCCCCCGCAAATTTTCAGAGGAAATCGGACTCAACCTCTACGATTTTTAAACATTGACAGGAAAAACTTATGAAAACTCTCAAAATGGTACGGCAGATTTTAGCTCCGAAGTACAAAATTGCCGCCGTATTTCTGATAATCAGTATGTTTTTCGGTGCATTACTGGAAATTGTATCACTGGCAATGCTCATGCCGCTTGTCAGTGCGTTTGCCGACCCCGGACTTTTTGAGAGAAATAAATACCTGAAAATGATATATGATTTTATTGCCCCTGCGGATATGCGGCAGTTCATAATTTTTGCGGCGTGCATCCTGATAGTGATTTACCTGCTGAAAAACATTTATAATTTCGCAGTTTTCTACGCTCAGTCATACTTCACGATGAAACTGACACTCAATATCACCGACAGGATATACCGCAACTCGATCTACCGTCCGTACAAATATTTTCTTACAGCCGACAATGCGGAAGTTACCAACAAAATCGTCCGTATCAGCGAATTCGGCGTAAATTTTCTCATGCCGTTCTTCATCTGTTTTACAGAAGCGATGGTCTTTGCGGTCATTATGCTTGCGATTCTGATAATCATTCCTGAAGTTGCACTGACCTCATTTGTCCTATGTTTCGCAGTTACAGCAGGATTCTACATTTTCACCCGCAAAAAAATCGAAGCCTACGGCAAGCAGGAACATATCGCACGCAACAGCATGATGATACTGCTCACTAACACACTTGCCGCTGTCAAAGATATAAAACTTTCCAAATCCGAAGATTTTTTCCGCAAGGCTATGAATAAATCACAAGCTGAAAACATGCTCGCCGTCAAACGCATTACCGATTGGGGCAATCTGCCGAGAATGCTGTTGGAAACGCTGTCCGTCATGCTGGCGATGTCCATTCTCATATTTCTGCTTTGGCGCGATACAAATTTCAGCCGCATTATTTTTCTGGCGGCGTTTTTTCTCGGGGCCATGTTCCGTCTGCTTCCGTCGATTTCCCGCCTGCAGCACAATCTGCATTGGGTCAAGCATTATTCCTACTTGTTTACCTTGATCCATTCAAGTCTGGTCAATGACACCTCTTCCGTGCCAAAAACGGACAAAGTTCCCGATTTCTCATTTAAAAATGAACTTGTTTTTGAAAAAGTTTCGTTCAGTTATCCGAACTCCGCCGGCAAAAAAGTCATCCGCGATCTTGATTTGCAGATCAAATCAAACGAATGTGTTGTCTTTACCGGTGTCAGCGGCTGCGGCAAAACTACCGTCATCGACCTTATTTCCGGTCTGCTTGAGCCTGATTCAGGAACAATCAAAGCCGACAATATCAAACTCAACGACATCCTGAATTCATGGCAAAATCAGATAGGTTACGTCCAGCAGGAGACAATTCTCCTGAATACAACTCTCCGTGAAAATATCGCTCTCGGTGTACCGCCTGAAAAAATCGACAATGAACGAATTGCCGAAGTTCTGAAACTGGCACAAATCGAAGATTTTGTCAATACATTGCCCGATAAATGCAACACATCCGTCGGCGGCGCAAACATCCGTTTGTCCGGCGGTCAGAAACAGCGTATCGCCATTGCCAGAGCCCTTTACAAAAATCCGAAAATCCTCATCCTTGACGAAGCAACAAGTGCCCTTGACGCAGAAACCGAAAATGCTTTTGCTCAATCCATAAAACTGCTCAAAGGCAAACTTACCATCATCATGATCGCCCACCGTGAAAAAATGGTTGAAATCTGCGACCGCGAAATCCACCTCGGCTGAAAATCAGTAGATGAAAAGCATTTCCCGATATTTCGGGAGCGGCCAGCGGCGGTCATCAACCTGCGTTTCAAGTGAATCAACTATGGAGCGGAGTTTATTCATGCCGTAAATAATCGTTGAAGCATCAGCTGAAAGTTTTTTCTCCATATCAGCACATTCAGCAATGAGTGCATTGACATCTGAAGCAAGTTTCTGAACAGCTCCTTTCATTTCCGGCAAACTGATGTTTGTACAGAGCGATTTTTCATAGGTATCAAGCACAGAGTTGAGTTCCTGCTGAACGACGGGGAGGATCACATTTTTGGCGATTTCCAATGCAAGCGCACCTTCGATGCGTATTCTGCGGTTGTATTCGCTCAAAAAGACTTCATAGCGTGAACGCATTTCATTCTCGGAGAAAACACCGTACTTTTCGCAAAGTTCAATATTCTCTTTTTTGAGCAGCGGGCGGAGAGCTTCAAGTGTTGTCCGCAGATTCGGAAGTTTGCGTCTGGCGGCTTCTTCTTCCCAGTCGGGGCTGTAATTATCGCCGTTGAAGATGATTTTTTTATGTTTTTTGATAATTTTCTGAACGAGATTCTGCAATTTTGAGTTGAACTCATCGGGAGAGAAAGTTTCCAACTCTTCAGAAATGCGGTCGAGAGATTCCGCCACAATGGTATTCAGAATAACGCAGGCACCGGCACAGGATTGACTTGAACCGGGAGCGCGGAACTCAAACTTGTTACCGGTGAAAGCAAAAGGACTTGTACGATTGCGGTCGGTGGCATCTTTGGGCAGCGGCATGAGGGCATCGACGCCGATTTTCATGCTTGAAGCTTTTTTACCGGATGCTTTTCCGCCTTTTTCAAGTTCCTCAATGATTTCATTAAGCTGATCGCCGAGGAAAATCGAAATGATTGCAGGCGGGGCCTCATTGGCACCGAGTCGGTGATCGTTTCCTGCGCCTGCTGTTGCGGAACGAAGCAGATCGCTGTGAAGATCAACTGCACGGATGATGGCGGCAAGAACGGTCAGGAAGATCGCATTCTGATGCGGATTATCGCCGGGATCAAGAAGATTGTCTTTGCCGTAGGAAATTGACCAGTTGTTGTGCTTACCTGAACCGTTGACACCGGCAAAGGGTTTTTCATGCAGAAGAGCCATAAGGCCGTGGCGGTCGGCGACCTGACGGATCATTTCAATAACGATCATATTATGGTCGACGGCGAGATTGAGTTCTTCAAAAATAGGAGCGATTTCAAACTGTGCGGGAGCGGCCTCGTTGTGGCGAGTTTTAGCAGGGATGCCGAGTTTCCAGAGTTCGATTTCAAGTTCGGTCATGAAGTTGAGTATTCTGGGTTTGATCGAACCGAAATAATGGTCATCGAGCTGCTGATGTTTGGCGGGAACGACACCGAAAAGGGTTCTGCCGCATTGAAGCAGGTCGGGACGGTTGAGATAGAAATTCTTGTCTATGAGGAAATATTCCTGCTCTGCTCCGAGAGTAATGGTTATTTTTTCATCCGTACGGTTGAAACATTTCATCAGACG
Source organism: Victivallaceae bacterium (assembly GCA_045635285.1). GTDB lineage: Bacteria > Verrucomicrobiota > Lentisphaeria > Victivallales > Victivallaceae > RGIG5270. Next base: position 2,493 of record JAZRBX010000303.1, on the reverse strand, counting down.
GGCGACGGATTTTTTGAGAGCCTGCAAAGAACGCATGAGCGGTGTTTTTTTGTCCAGAGCCTCTCCGGTATAGGAGCAGAAAGCGGTCGGAATACACAAAGTTGCACCGTTGGCATGGCGTTTAATAAAGGCGGGACTTGTCGGATCCCATGCGGTGTAGCCGCGCGCTTCAAAAGTCGAACGCAGACCGCCGGACGGAAAACTTGAAGCATCAGGCTCACCGACGATGAGATTTTTGCCGGAAAAAGCCATAATGGCAGTGCCGTTTTTGATTTCAAGGAAAGAGTCATGTTTTTCAGCAGTTGAGCCTGTCAACGGCTGAAACCAATGAGTAAAGTGAGTTGCTCCGCGTTCCAAAGCCCATTCTTTCATTGCCTGTGCGACATCGCCTGCGATGGCGGGGTCAAGCGGAGTATTTTCGGTGATGGTGCAGTGAAATTTACGGCACACATCTTCGGAGAGATATTTCTGCATGACATCTTCGTTGAAGACATCTTCTGCATAATAATCAAATTTGACTTCGGAAGCAGCATTGCCTGCCGGATTGGTCATGGAAGCGATTTTGCTTACAGCATTTATTCTGTTGCAATTACTCATTTTGTGCTCCTTGTATATTGTAATGTATCATTTATTAATATACAACAGAAACGGAAAAAAATCAAATCATGCACAAAATAAAGTGCTTAAAATAATTTCTGCAAAAAAATTTTATCCCGCCCGCCCCGACACTCAAAAAATTTTTTATGCATAAAATCCCAAAAAAATCAAATTTTTTTCATATTTTCATTTGACTTTGGAAAAAAATGGAATATATTGGAATAAATTGGAATTCCATGGAGAAAATATATCATGCTGGCTTTTTGCGGTGAAGAAAAGTGTACCATTGACGCCAACGGCAGATTGAAACTGCCGACGGCTTTCATTGATTCTTTTTTCATGCAGGATAAATCCGGCGAGATCATTTTGCATTGCCTTGATGAAGGGGCTCTGGCTCTCTATCCTGTGGCAACTTTCAAAGAAATGCGTTTCCGTGAACTGCAGCAGCAGGACAAAATCGCAAACAGTCTGCTCATGCGGAGAAATTTGCGAAGATTCGGCGCATTGAGCCGTTCGGAAATCATTACACGGCAGGGACGCATCACACTCCCCGAAAGTTACCGTACAAGATGCGATATTGCCAACAACAGTTCAGTCATCGTCGTCGGCGTCGAAATCGGTGTCGAAATCTGGAACGCCGAACGCTGGGCAAAAGAATTGGATGAAATTGCAGATTACGAAAAATTAAAGGCTCAAGCCGAAATAAATTCAAGCATAGAAAGGAGTACGCTGTCATGATAAGTAAATTTTTCAAATCATGTATCATCGCTGCTGCATCCGGCGCAGTGCTGCTGCTTGCCGGTTCTATGCCCCTGCCCGAAAAAAATCCCGAAACAACTGTCAATCCGGAAATAATAAAGCTCCGGAACCACAATGTAAATTCAAAAAATCTCGCTTCTTCGGACATTCAACAAAAAAATCCTTTAATTTTGTTGGAATTGACAGTTGAATAACTCATTTATTGTATTATATTAAGAAAAAGGTATGAACAGCGGGCAATCGCTTTGTGCTTTCCGCACAAAGAGGAAAGTCCGGACTGCATAGAGCGGAAAGTCCTTCTTAACGGAAGGATACGGCGGACCATATGCCGTCGGAAGGAAAGTGCAACAGAAAAAATACCGCCGGATTTATCCGGTAAGGGTGAAAAGGTGAGGTAAAAGCTCACCGGGCTGTCCGTGAAAACGGCGCCGCACAGGCAAACCCCTTTCGCAGCAAGACCAAATAGGAAGCGAGTTGCTGCTCGTAATGTTTGAGCTTCGGGTTCTGGTCGCACAGACAGATGATTGCCGTCCGTTTATACGGATACAGAATCCGGCTTACAGCTGTCCATATCTTTTTTCGGAATTTGCTACAATCAGGGATAAAAGTATGACAAAAATTGCAATCATGAGTGATATTCACTCTAATTTTGAAGCCTTTTCTGCGGTTCTCGATAAATGCCGGGAGCTGCAGGTTGAGGAATACATCCTTCTCGGCGACATCGTCGGCTACAACGCCGACCCAAAAAAATGTATCGAACTCGCCAGAAGTCTCAATATCATAGGCAGAGTCATCGGCAACCATGACGAATACGCCAGAAATGTTGATGAAGGTATCGCCGGGTTCAACGAAAACGCACAGAAAGCAATCAAATGGACCGCCGATCAACTCTCCGCCGAAGAAATAGAATATCTCAAGGCGCCCTATTCCCTTAAAATGCGTCAATATCCCATAACATTGGTCCATGCCACTTTGGACAGTCCGAAAAATTGGGGTTATGTCTTTGACGAACATCACGCCATGGACAACTTCCACTATCAGTACACTCAACTCGGCTTCTGCGGCCATTCACATTTCCCTATTGCTTTTGAAAAGAAAAATATATCTTTCGGTGGCAAAAATATCATCAATATTACA
>JAZRBX010000302.1:0-1919 GCA_045635285.1 Victivallaceae bacterium | reverse complement strand
TCAAGCATTCCGCTTGACTGAATAAATTAATAATAATTTATATGTTTTTTTAATAATTTATTTTGCATTTGTTTTTGCAATATGCTATATTACAGCGCTGTTTTTTTTAAATAAAATAAGGAAGAATAAGATGAAATATTTGATTTTGATTGCGGCAATACTGCTGGCTGTCGGGCTTTGCGGTAATGAAATCCAGCTCAACGGCGGCAAAATAATTCCTGTTGACCTCCGCATGGTCGAGAGCAGTAGTGAAGATTTGAACTTTTGTTTCGCTACCCGTTTTTCCGACAACAGTATCCATCTTACCCATTCCAGAGGTATTCATACTGTTTCCGAAACACCTTGTGCGGAAGTTTCATTTGATAACGGCAAAACATGGCAGAAACCGCCCAAAGATTTTCATACTCTCGGTATGAATGCCGCTGAAAACAGCAAAGGTGAAAAAATCCATATCGGCGTTTGGCAGAGCAAGCCTCTGACCGTTCATAAATTCAACGGCGGTGTTATCGGCAAAGACGGAGTTCACCGTTCCTTCTCTGCCGATGTTGAAATTCCGTATGCTACCGGTGCTCATTCTCACCGCGATCTGCTTCGTACTTCAAGCGGCAGACTCATCGGTACCGCTTACGGAAAAAAAGCCAATGCTCCCAAGGACCATATTTTCAGTTATTATTCTGATGATGACGGCAGAACATGGCATTTTCTCTCAATTGTTGCTGAAGCAGAATTCAATGATGCCGAAGGTGCAAATGAGGCAACTCTTGTGGAACTTGCCGACGGTACGATTCTGGTTATTTACCGTGTTGACGGCTGGAAGGCATGTCGCCAAAAACGTTCAAATGACGGCGGCAAAACATGGAGCAAATCCGAATTGGCAGCACCTTACGGGGCATCTCCTCATGCAACTTTGCTTGAAAACGGCACACTTGCACTGGTAACGGGGCGTCCCAATCTTTATCTCTATCTGGATTTTACCGGTACAGGTAAAAAATATCAGCGTTATTGTGTCTGGAAAGGCGGCACCAGCAGTTATGCTTCAGTCATTGAAGTTGCTCCCAATGAAGTTATGGTGCTTTATGATGAAAGCCGTTTCATGAGTGAACATGCATGCAGTGATTTTTCACGCATTATGGCGGCGACTTACAAAATCGAAAAAAATGACGGAAAGGCTGTAACCGGTGATCCCAAAGCCGCCGGGTTTGATGTCTTCTATTCTGCTTTTGACCGCAAAAGTCCGATGGAATGTAAATTTGCATTGCCGCTTGATTACAAAAGTGTCAAAACTGCGTTGACTCAATCTTATGTCCGTACCGTTCCCGAAAGGCCGTATCCTGTTCTCTATATCCAATCCAGAGGCGATACAGTCAAGGGCGGTGAATGGGCGCGTTTTGACCGCAATCAGGTTCCTTTCGGCGTTAAAAAAGCCGAAGTCGAATTTGAATTCCGTCTTTTGGACAACGATTCACAGAAGCCGCAGTTTATGGTCAGTTTGAATCTTACTCCCGAAGAGGGCAAAAATATGAATTCTTATGCCGCATTTGCCAAAGATTATATCCAGTATATTGACCCCGCAAGCGGTAAATTGAAAAATATTCCGTTTAATTTTGAGATTTTCAAATTCAGAACTTTCGTGATGAGCTGCGACACTGTCGCCAATGTCTGGACTCTCAAAGAAAAAGGCAGTGATAAAATTCTGCTCAAACTTCCGATGGGCAAGGGGGCAAAGGCTCAGATGTTCTCTTTCGGCGACGGCGGCCGCAATGTTTTCGGGTCAGTCGATTTGGGATATATCGGTATGAAATATCTCGATTGATAAAAAATATTTTTGTGATATTTGCAAGGGGAGTTCTTATTCATTTTCAGGGAGTTTAGAGAATTCAGGGGTTCAAGCTCAAAATAAATCTCCTTAAATTCCTTAA
>JAZRBX010000301.1:0-16644 GCA_045635285.1 Victivallaceae bacterium | reverse complement strand
ATTATTATATTTTTTGCATCAAGAGTAATATCACTTTTGCCGCTGTTGAGAAATTTTATTTTCATTTAAGTATTCCGTTCTATTTATTCCATTCCAAAACATCACCGATTTGAGTGCAGCTTTTTTTTATTGTACCTGACGGACATTCAATGGCAATACAGTCTGAAAAACTGCATTTCGCACTGAAAATTCTCCATGGTGATGCATCTTTATATAATGTAATTACTTTTTTTGATTTGTCAACAAAAAAAATATCAAATTTAAAGAATATAAAACAAGTATGCAGTGAAGAACATTTTTCAAATATCATCGCATCCATGTTTTTATCAAATTTTTTGAATATCAATCCGGTCGCACGGCGGAAAAATGAGCGTGCAGTAAGTTCATTTTCAGCAATAATTGTATTTTTTGTAATATTTTTTATCATTTCAGAACATTCTTACAGCCTGCATGATGATAGGTCCGATGAGGATTACCAAAACAGCAGGGAAAATAAATACGATGATGGGCAGAATTATTTTTACCGGAGCTTCATTGGCGAGTTTTTCTGCCAGAGTGAAGCGTTTGTTACGCAATGTATCGCCTTGAATCCGCAGAAGTTCGCTGATGCTTACCCCCAATTCTTCCGCTTGAACGATGGCATTAAGAACGGAACTTAAATCAGGATGATTGACACGGCTCGAAAGATTTTTCAAAGCTTCGGAGCGTTTGCGTCCGAGCTGGATTTCATGGAAAGTCCGGGTAAATTCTTCATTGAGTGCATCGTTTTTGCGTTTGGAGAGAATATCACGCAAAGAGCTTATGAAATCTTTGCCTGCTTCAACCGACAATGTCAGCAAATCCAGCAGGTTCGGCAATGCTTTCATGATTTCGGTATGCCGTTTTTTGATTACAGCATTGAGCCATAAAGTCGGTGAAAAAGCCAGCAAAACTGCGACAATAATCCCGAAAAGCGCATAACCTGATGCCATAAAAATCAGCATAAATATAAGAGCCAGAAAGATATAAGTTATTTGCAGCGCAAGAAAATCCGTACTGTTGACCGCATCGCTTAATCCCGCCATTGCCAGACGGGAAGTTAGTATTTTGCGTCGGTCGGAAAACATTTGTGCGGCAGAGATCGGTCTGAAAAATTTGGCAAGAGGCATTGTCAATTTCAGAGAAAGCGAAAGTTTGGCAGTTGAATAAACTTCGGTATTTTCGTTATCTTCAGTATTGATTGAGTTTACATAATTTATAAACAGCATAATCAAACAGAATGTCGCGCCCCCGATAGATATTGAAGAAATAATCAGCAATATATCCATGTTTTACCTCATATATCAATAGTTGTTATCTTTTTGATAACCAGAAATCCGGCGATGTCAAGCACAATTACTACGACCAATGCTGCATATCCAACCGGAGTGCTGAAAAAACCTCCTACCATTCCCGGACTTACATAATACATGCCCCACAAAAGAAGAAACGGCATACTTCCTATCATTAACGCCTGAAGTCTGCCCATGGCGGTCATGGCTTTGAGTTTATTGTTTATACGGAGGCGTTCACGGATAAGTTCTGCCAGCCGTTCGAGCGTTCCGGTCAATTCGCCGCCGGTTTGCCGTGCTGTTATTACGGCAGTTGAAACAAGTTCAAAATCGACGCTGTTGATTCTGCGTGTCATATTGTCCAGTGCATCTTCCATGGAAACGCCCAAACGGATCTCCTGCATAAGCATTCTGAATTCGACAGAGATCGGTGCTTTGTTGGTATTTGCGATTTCATCGAATGCCTGATTGATGGAAAATCCGGCTTTCAGACTGCTTGAAATACTGCCGAGTGCGCCCTCAAGCTGCTGATTGAATTTTTCGGTTCGTCTTTTTTTCATTATTTTCAAAATGATTTTCGGGATCGGAAAAGAAAACATAAAGAAAAGAACAAAAATGATGCAAATATTGAGAATATCAGCTTCATTTGCCCGCAGAAAGTAAAATAATGAACTTATAATTCCGCAAAAAACACTCCATACAAGATTCAAATCCAGAAATCTCGCAGGCGGCAGCTGCAGCAGTATATCATCAAGTTCAGTGCTTGTTTCTTCAAGATATTTGTCCTTGTATCTTTTGGATATGAACGATATAATATCTATCAGTGCAAAACTGAGAAAAAATACACTCAGCATGATGCAGAATGCAGGAAAAATCGTATTGTTCATCAATTACCTCTCTCTTTGGAGAAAATCGCCATGTCAAGCGGCAGTTTCGCCCGTTCAATATCTTCAATAAAGGTCGGAACTGTGCCGGTAGGAATATGTTTGCCGACCATCTGTCCGTCATCGGTCCAGCCGTCATGGCGGTACAGAAAAAGATCCTGCATGGTAATTATATCGCCTTCCATTTTGGTGATTTCGCTGATATGGGTAACTTTGCGGGAACCGTCTCTTTCGCGGCTGATCTGCACCACGATATGAATGGCGGATGAGATTTGTTCACGGATCGCTTTCAGCGGCAGATCAAATCCCGCCATCATCACCAGAGTTTCCAGACGGGCAAGTGCATCGCGCGGTGAATTGGCGTGAATTGTCGTCAATGAACCGTCATGACCGGTATTCATCGCTTGAAGCATGTCCAAAGCCTCTCCGCCGCGGCATTCACCGATAACGATACGGTCGGGACGCATACGCAGTGAGTTGCGGACAAGATCGCGGATATTGATTTCACCTTTGCCTTCGACATTGGGCGGTCTTGATTCCAGACGGACCAGATGTTCCTGATGAAGCTGCAGTTCAGCGGCATCTTCAATGGTAATGATGCGTTCACGGTTGGGGAGAAATGAACTTAAAACATTCAGCAATGTTGTTTTACCTGAACCTGTACCGCCGGAGATGATGATGTTTTTCCGCAATTTGATACAAATATCAAGGAAGTCAACAATATCCTGTGAGATCGAACCGAAGTTTATCAAATCTTTTGCCTGAAGCGGCTTCTTGGCAAATTTTCGGATGGTTATAGTAGGTCCGGTCAGGGCGAGCGGCGGAATGACTGCATTGACACGGGAGCCGTCAGCAAGTCGGGCGTCAACCATGGGAGAACTTTCATCAATGCGGCGTCCGAGCGGAGCGACGATTCTTTCGATAGCGAAAAGCACCTGATTGTTGTCGGCAAAAGCGGTATCTGTGCGGTAAAGCACACCGCCTTTTTCCACATAGACCTGATCAGGACCATTGACCATGATTTCGGTGATACTGTCGACTTTGAGCAGATATTCCAGCGGGCCGAGACCGATTGCTTCATTGAGCAGTTCCTGTTCGATGACTTCTTTTGAAATATTCATCGGCAGTTTTATATTAAGCTGACTTACGATTTCTTTTATGGTTTCTTCTGCTTTTGTTTCAAGAGTATTGTCGGAAGTTCCTGAAAGTGCCATCTTTTTGAGATTAAGTCTTTTCAAAAGTTCGGCGTGAGCGTGTTTTTTCAATTCCTGAATGAGCGGGCGCACATTGTCGGGGATATTTGAAATGCGGAGAATCGGAATTTTCTCTTTGCCGAATTCGTCAAGATTGTTATCTTTGAGGTCATTTTTGCCGGGGGCTGTTTGAGCTGCGGCGGGGGGTGGATCTGTGGGAAGCGCGGCGTATTTGATGGCGATACTTCCGAGTTGGAGGAGTCCGTTTTTCGGGACAGATACGATATTATTGGGGGTAACGGCAACTCCGTTGAGCAATGTGCCGTTTGCGCTGTTGAGATCCTGAATGAAAAGCGAAGAACCTTTGACTCTCAATTCCAGATGTTTGCGGGAAACGCCGGGATATTTCAGGAGAAGTTGAGATTCGGAACGGCTGCTTCCTGCGAAATAGAGTCCGTCTTTCAGCTGTGCTTTGACAATTGATTTGTCGGGAGTTATGATATCAAGTTCAATCATGATCAGAAACCTTTTTGATTTCTTTCCCGGGTTTTGTTGAAGTTGGGGAGTTCTTTTTCGAGTCTGCGGAAATCGATACTCGGAGTATTTGAGAGGATTTCTGTTTCATCATAATTTCTCAAACTGAGGCTCAATTTTCCTTTCTGACTGGCGAAAATCACCATTTCAACTTCGTGCGGCAGGAGCATCAATGTTACAGTGTTGTATGAATTTCTCCCGGAACCGTCAGGATCGGCAGCATAAGAACCGTAGCGGCGTCCGACAGAGAGGACTTTGACATTCTGAAGGATGGTCATAGTTACGGTATCAAGTGCGCTGTCGCCTTTGAGATCGGGGAAGCGGAAAGTACCGATGACATCGACATTGTCCTGCGGCTGGATGAGATTGGTAACAGAACTTACTGCATCGACGGGAATAGATACTGCGCGGTATCCTTTGCGGATATGGGTGGTGAAGCCCTGACGCTGGGTGATAAGTTTAAGGTCTGAATCCTGCAGTATCTGACCTCTGCGCATGGAGGCTTCGAGTCTTCTGCCGATGACATTGACAGCCTGGGACCACGGAATTTCGCGGGCTTGAATATTAGTGTCGCGGATGCGTTTGATTTCTTTGCGTGCTATATCCGACATGGTGATTTCTTCATTGGCGGCCTTGTCTTTGACGAGTTGGATGACATAAATCGTTTCTGCTTCACTGAGGATTTTCTTTTTTTCAGCGGAGAGCTGGGAATAACTTAAAATAAAAGCGAGAAATCCGAAGAATACGGCGAGAAGAAGCAGCATTTTTTGTTTCATATTAAGAACTCCTTATGTTTATTTTATAAGATAATACAGAAAATTTATTTTTTCAAGGTCAATCGCAAAAGATTTGCAAGAAAAATATAAAAATCTTTCAAAGAGGCAAGTTCAACCTTTTCAGACGGTGAGTGCATATCAAATATTGACGGACCGAAAGAGAGTATCGGCATTTTGTTGTTTTTTGCCTGCAGCAGTCCGCATTCAAGTCCGGCATGAATGGTGGTGAAAGAACATTCTTTGTTGAAAAGTTTGCGGTAAAGTTCTGAAACTTGCTGTAAAAATTCTTCACTTACGGAATTTTCCCATGCAGGATAGCCTTCATTTTCGATATTTTCTCCGCCGATTTTGGCAAAATGTTCTGCCAGATTGCGGGTGAGATTTATTCTGTCAAGATTGTAGATACTGCGCTGTGAGTTGAGAAGTTCGATTTTGTTTATATCGCCGTTGATTTTTGCAAGATTGTTTGAAGTTGCAACGCAATTCAATACTTCATCAAAAGCGATGACACCGTAACTTGCACTTTTCAGAAAGAGTGCGATATGCCCGAAATTGTCAATGCAGTATTCCGGCACAAAGTCAAGCTTCTCAACTGTTATATCAAAATTATCGGAGGTGTCAAAAGTTTTGCGGCATTTCTCTGTAAATCCGGCGGCAAACTTTTTCAACCGTTCAAAATCATGTACCGCACCGGTAAATTCAGCCTCACGCGGGATGGCATTGGAGAGAGTGCCGCCTTTTATTTCCGAAACTTTGGCACAGCTTTCGCTGACAAAATCGAGCAGAATCAGAATCGCATTGCCTCTGTTCAGGTTGATTTCCGTGCCTGAATGACCGCCTTTAAGACCGGTACAGCGGACTCTGACACCGTAAGTGCAGTCGGACGGAGTTTTCTGCTTTTGCATGGGGATCGAACTTGTCAATGAAGCACCTCCTGCACAGCCGATGGTGAAATCTCCCATCGGACCGGAGTCAAGATTGTAAAAAGCCTGACATTCAAGAAATTCAGGATCGATCTCTTTGGCTCCGTTCATGCCGGTTTCTTCATCAACGGTGAAAACTGCACAAAGCGGAATATCTTTGAGATCGTTGTCAGTCATTGCCGTAAGTGCGGCGGCAATTCCGATACCGTTGTCGGCGCCGAGAGTCGTCCGCTGATTTTTTGATTGCAGAAAACCGTCAACTTCTTCAAATTCAATGCCTTGTGAATAAAAATCAAAATAAGGGTCAAGAGTTTGCGGTACCATATCCATGTGAGCTTGCATGGCAAATGCTTGTGAATGAATGAAGCCTTTTTTGTCCAAACGGACATTGCCGGCGGTATCTTCACGGTATTCCAGATTGTGTTTATCGGCTGTTTTTTTGAGAAAATCACGCATCGGACCGCAATGTGATGACGGGTGCGGCACCTGACATATTTCTGCAAAAAATTCATAAATTTTGAGAACTTTGTTTTGAATGTTGTCCATAATTCATTTCCTTAAAAGCACTGCTGCACTGCGGGGGGGCAGATACAGAGAAAGTTTTGGTATTACATCGGATAATCTTTTTTCTTCGACGCTGTAAAAAGTCTGCGGCTTTTGAATATTGTCAAAACCGCCGAAATTTGAATCATCTGTTGAGAGTATCAATTCATATTCGCCATTCAATGCATTGAATTTCAAATCGTTGAAGGCACATGTAGGATTGAAGTTGAAAAAGAACCACAAATCACCCCGGGCAAAAGCGATTATTTTGCGTTCATTATTCACATCGACGGGAATGAGTTTGTGCTGCAGAAAACTGTATTTTTTCTGCAGTTCCAGCATCGCACGGTCAAAGTCCAGCAATTCGTGAAAATGCAGTGTCGTATCCTCAATCAAATGCCATTGCCGTCTGGCGTAATCCATTGACCAGTTGTTGCCCTCTCGCGGAAAATCTATCCATTCCGGATGTCCGAATTCATTGCCCATGAAGTTGAGATAGCCGTTGCCGCAGGCGGCAAATGTCAGCAAGCGTGTAAGTTTGTGCAATGCGATACCGCGGTCGACATTCATTGATTTTATGAATTTGCTCATGGAGTGATACATATCGCTGCCTATCAGACGGAAAATAGCAGTCTGACCGCCGACGATCGCCTGATCATGACATTCCACATAACTTATTGTCTGTTCATCTTTTCTGCCGTTGCTCGCCTCGTGGAAAATAAAGTGCATATCCCAGTTTTCATCTGGAATATCAAACACTTTAAACCACATATCAGTTACCCCCATTGCCAGACGGAAGTCGAAACCGATACCGTTCTCCGCAAAAGGTGCGGCAACACCGATCATGCCGGAAACATCTTCTGCCACGGTTATTGCGGAGGGTTTCACCTGATGGATCAATTCATTGGCAAGAGTGAGGAAGGTGAGGGCGTCTTCATCGACATCATCACTGAAATATTCAGAATACGATGTGAAAACTCTGTTCAAGCCGTGGTGTTTGTAGAGCATACTTGTAACTCCGTCGAAACGGAATCCGTCAATATGGTATTCATCGAGATAGAAACGGCAGTTTGACAACAGAAAGTGCAGCACTTCATTTTTTCCGTAATCAAAACAGAGGGAGTCCCAGCCGGGATGTTCGCCGCGTTCTGCGTGGTGAAAATACAAATTGCGTTTGCCGTCAAAGTTTCCCAAACCTTCGGCTTCATTTTTAACAGAGTGAGAGTGGACAATATCAATAATTACTTTCAACCCGTATTTGTGAGCAGTATCGACAAGTTCTTTGAATTCATCGGGATTGCCGAATCTTGACGCAATGGAAAAAAAGTTTGCCACATGATAGCCGAATGAGCCGTAATAAGGATGATTCATTACCGCCATTATCTGTATGGTGTTGTAGTTGGAGTTGGCGATGTACGGCAATGTGCGGTCGATAAATTCACGGAATGTCCCGACAGAAGGTTTTTCCTGTGCCATGCCGACATGACATTCATAAATGAACGGAATATCGTTGTTCAATTCACAATTATCATATTTGAATTCGTATCTGCACGGCGGGTCGTAGATTAGGGATGAAAAAATTTTCGTGTTTTCATTCTGCACCGTAAATCTTGAATAGGGGTCGAGGCGGTCGTGGAAAGTGCCGTTGAATTTGATTTGCAGATTGTAATGCATCTGATGTTTCAGCGTTTTCAGCGGGAGGGATAATTCCCAGTCGCCGTGAGGATTTATTTTTTTCAAACGGAACTCTTCAAGGAGCTGCCAATTTGAAAAATCTCCGCACAGAAAAATTTCTTCCGCATTTGGCGCCCATACTCTGAAGATCCATTTGCGTATTTTTTTGTGCAGTCCGTAATATTTGTGAGCGGAGGCAAAATCTTTCAGTTTTTCAGGCTTATTATGCGTAAGTTCATTGATTTTTGCCACGGCACGAGCGTGCCGCTGCTGCAAAATGCCGAGATATTGGGCAAGATACGGGTCATCGGACAGATTTTTTCTGTCATTCATCAAACGCAGATAAGGTGTTTTTTTCATTTAATATCCCGTACCAGCGGCCGTTTGAGCATATCTTCGTAAATACGGATGTATTCCTGTGCGGTATTGTCATGATTGAAGCGTTTGTGAGCCTCCTGCATGACACGGGTTATTACGCCGTTGCGGAAGTCGGGACCTTTGCTGTAAAACTGCATGGCTTCGTCGATAGCCCAGAAAAGTCCTGCAGAATCATGATGGTCGAAGCGGAAACCGTTTCCGCTTTTGCCGTCGGCACTCAAATGTTCGACCGTATCATGCAGACCTCCTGTATTCATGGCAATAGGCAGACCTCCGTAATACTGACAGGTCATCTGCGGCAGACCGCACGGTTCAAAACGGCTCGGAATAACAGTAAAATCACTCGCTCCGAAACCAAGATGCGAAAGTGAATCGTCAAAATCACATACGGTTACATTGGTGTGCATATTGTGAAAATTGACAATATCATGGAAAATTCCCTGATAACTTCCGTTGGCAATAATGGCGATCTGCAAGTTCAAATGGCGGTATTTTTCAACGACACGGTAGAGAATATCTGCCAGCAACTGGCAGCCTTTCTGCATCGGATCGAGGCGGGACGGCCAGAAAAGAAGCGGAGCTTGCGGATCGACATTGAGTCCTGTTTTCTGCTGAAAAGCTATTTTATTGACTCTTTTGCCTTCTGCCTGGGTGGTGTAATCGTATTGTTTGATCAAATTAGTATCGACTTCGGGGCGGTCGTTTTCATCGGGAGCGTTGAGAATACCTTTGGCGCAGCCGGCATGGAATTTGCCGCTTATTTCGGTACGCACCTGCGGAGGGATGAAATCGTGATAACCGTTGACGATTTCATTGAGAAATTCGGGGCTTACCGTATTGATGAAGTGTGCGCCGAAAATACCGCTTGTCAGCAGATCGACCTGATTGGATGAGCGTGATTCTTCGTAATTGAACGGCGGACGCTCAAAGAAAAGATTGTTCCAGAATCCTGCGACATCTATGCCGCGGTCCTCTACGGTATCCATGGTTACTTTCTGCGTATGGATATTGTGAACGGTAAAAAGACACGGGATGCCGAGTCTGCGGGCGTATGCAGGAATAAGTCCGGTCATCCAGTCGTTGCAGTGGATGAGGTCGGGATTGACTCTGGGGATGATGTTGTTGATGACTTCACGCTGAAACGCCAATGCCTGCAGCATACTGTCGGTAGAGTAACTGCTGTAAACCGATTTGCGGTAATAAAAAATTCTGTCCTCCGCCAGATGGATGCGGTTGTCGCTCAAATGATTGTTGTACATTCGGAGTTCTTCGCTGATGAGATTACCGATCTCCACATGAAACATGCGGCGGTAGTGCGGCAGAGCCACATGCACATCCGCCCCCTGACGGAAAAGTGCCCCGACAAGCGAAGCGGAAACATCCGCAAGTCCGCCGGCTTTGGCACGCAGTTTGTTATACATATTTCCCATGCCGTCCGGCAGGTAGGTGATTTCCGGGGTAACGATCAATATTCTCGGATTTTTTACAGATTTTTTTGGCATATTACACCGGCTTTCTTTATATTGCAACTTAATTAAAGCTGACAGTTATGACATTATTTTATATAATATAAATACATTGTTTCGGGAAAATTTCAAGCAAAATTCTAAAAAAATGTAGAAAAAAATAAAAAAATGTAATTAAATTCTTGATATTTCATAAAATAAGGGTTATATTTTGAACGTGTATATTTTGCGGAGTTTTTCCGTAATTGTATAAATATGCGTAAAAATTTGAAACACAAGGAGTTTTATGCGTTTTCGTCCCTGTATTGATTTGCATGACGGCAAAGTTAAGCAGATCGTCGGTTCAACTCTGAATGACTCAGAGATGCCCGATACAAACTTTGTGGCAGACAATGATTCTGCTTTTTTTGCTTCGCTTTACCATGAGAACGGTCTTGCCGGAGGTCATGTAATAATGCTCGGAAGAGGCAACGAAGAGGCGGCCAAACTTGCTTTGCAGACTTATCCCGGAGGATTGCAGATCGGCGGCGGATTGAATGACTGCAACGGCGGCGAATATCTTGATGCGGGTGCTTCACATTTGATATTCACTTCATTTGTTGTTGCTGACGGAGTTTTGCATTTGGACAGGCTCAAAAAACTCTGTGATTTGTACGGCAGGGAGCGTATCGTTCTTGATTTGAGCTGCCGCAGAAAAAGCGATGGCAAATATTATGTTGTAAGCAACCGCTGGCAGACATTTACAGATGTTGAAGTGAATGAAAATACTTTTGACCGTCTGGCATGTTTCTGTGATGAGTTTCTGATACATGCAGTTGATGTCGAAGGGAAAAAATGCGGTATTGATGAGGATTTGCTGAACATTCTTGCTTTGCATGAAACAAGATGTATTTCTTATGCAGGCGGAGTTGGAAGTTTCGCTGATATTGATAAAATTAACAGTATAGGTAAAGGAAAAATTGATTTTACTGTCGGCTCGGCCTTGGATATTTTCGGCGGAGAACTCAATTTTAAAGAAGTAACAGAATATTGCAAAAGGAGAAAAAAATGAACGAAAAAGAAGCTGCTGCAATTTTCGGAGAGAAAATAAAATATTATTTGCGCAGAGCCAAAGTAAAACAGCTTGAACTTGCAAAATTGCTGGACATCACCCCCTCTGCAATTTGTCAGATGATCAAATGCCGCATCCTGATGAATTTGAAACAACTTTCCACCGTCGGTCATTTTCTGGAGCTTTCTGAAGATGAAATGCTGGAAATGCAAGTTTTGCTGACCAATCTCCGCAACGGTGAAAGTGATCTTTTGACACATTTCAACCGTTTTATGAGGAAATGCCGCAAGGACAAAGGTCTCTCTTTGACAAAACTTGCACAAATCACCGGTATTTCTGCCGTCCGTTTGAGATCTTTTGAATCTGATTTCAATGCTTATTTTACTCTTGAAGATGCTGAAAAATTGAGTAAAGTATATGGCATTACTCCTGATATGATGATGAAAAAGATTCCGGATTTGAGTCTGGAGGATATTACATATCCGTCACATGCCCAAAAAGTTCTGCCCGGAGTTTTGGAAGTCGCTGAACGCGGTCAGACATATATTCCCGAAACCCGCATCCCCGTGGTTGCTCTGGAAGATTTCCTTGCATTCCATGATGAAAACGATCTTTTCATTTTCGGTGATGTCCGTTCGCAGGAGGAGATCGCTTATGATATTGACAAAAAAGTCGTGGGTGTCCGTGCTGTGGCAAAGGATTTCGGAATTGATGTTCCCGGAGATGTAATATTTTTCGTTACCGACAGAATTCCTTTGATTTATGTATGCAGTCTTTATCTTTGTCTGGACAGCAGCCGCAAGTTCAGGGTTTTGCAGAAAATGGAAAACAGCAATGATTTCTATTATGTCATGCCGTCCGGAGAAAAGGAAGTGTTTGATGAAAAAATCAACTGGTCGCTCGGTATTATTGATATAAAATTTTCACCGAAATTGCTGGTTTGAGGAAGGTTTTTCATGGCTGAAGAAGAGAAAAAATCGAAAGACGGAAAAGGGCAGGGCGGCTGTTGCGGCTGCTGTATCGGCTGTTCAGTGGTTTTTGCATTGCTGATTGCCTTTCTGCTTGGATTTTACATTGTTCCCAAACTGCGTGACAACGGCTGGTCGTGGGATGTTTTCGGACGGGAATTCAGAAGTTTCCGCACCTCTCTCGGCAACAAAATAGATGATTGGAACTACCGCTTCATCAAAGTAAAAGATAAAGTCGAAGAGGTCAGTGAAAAATTGGAAGATTCCGTTGAAAATGTGGCAGACAAGGTCAGTGACGGCGCTGAAAAAGCTGAAGATCTGGTCGAACCGCTGGTCGATGATGATACGGAAATAAATTTGATAGAAGATTGAGGGAAAGACAGTAATGAGCATGTATATTCAGATAATTGCCATGGCACTTTTTCAGGGAATTGCAGAGTTCCTGCCGATAAGTTCGTCGGGACATCTGGAGCTGCTTGGTGCCTTGTTTAATATCAGAGAGGATGAGCGGCTTACATTGTCAGTGATTCTGCATGCCGGAACATTGTTTTCAATGCTGGTGTTTTATTTCAAAGACATTATTGCGATTTTTCTGAAAAAGCAGTATCGTTTGATCGGATTGGTCATTGTCGGGTCGGTGCCTGCCGGTCTTTGCGGAGCGGCAATCAAAATCTTGAATTTGGAGAGATTTTTTCACAATCTTTATCTTGTTGGGATATGTTTTATTTTGACGGGATTTCTGCTGTATTGTCTGAAAAAGATACAGGAGAAGGAAACAGAGTATGTCAAATTGGAAACAATGTCTTTCAAGTCTGCATTATGGATCGGTTTGATGCAGGCAGTTGCTATTCTGCCGGGCGTTTCACGGTCGGGTTCAACTATTTTTGCCGGAGCGAAGAATAAATTGCAGCCGGAGGATAATGCGAAATTTTCATTCTTTCTGGCAATGGCGGCAATAGGCGGTGCGGCTTTGCTTGAATTTTTGAGTCTGCTTGGAAAAACTGAAGATTTGTCGCAGGGGTTGAGTGCGGGCAATTATATTGCCGGTTTTGCTGTTTCATTTGCAAGCGGTTATCTGGCATTGAGTCTGCTGCTGAAACTTCTTAAAAGCAGAAAAATTGGTTGGTTCAGTATATATCTGTTCCTTGTCGGAGCATTAACTTTGATATTAAATATATGGAAGTAAAAATATGAAAAAAGTATTGTTTATCGGCGCAGGCCGTATGGGAAGCGCCATCGCATCAGGCATGGTCAAGAGCGGTTTTGACAGTGAAAGCATCAAGGCTTTTGATATTCTTGAACTTGCCGCGGAAAAATTTACGGAAAGCACAGGTATAAAATGTTTCTGTGATAATATCGATCCTCTGATTGATGAAGCGGATGTTGTTTTTCTCGCTGTCAAGCCTCAGTTTCTGAACGGAGCTGTTTCCGAACTTGACGGGCGGCTTGCATCGAAGTTCATCGTTTCGATCGTTGCGGGTGTATCCATTGAAAAACTGCAATCTTTGACCGGAAGTTCGCATATTGTCAGAGTCATGCCTAATACTCCTGCATTGGTCGGCAAAGGATGTGCCGCATTTGCAGGCAGTGAAGATACTACCGCAGAAGAATTGGCATTTGTTGAAAATGTTTTGAAGTCTGTCGGTTCGGCATTCAATCTTTCGGAAAAACTTATGGATGCAGTTACTGCTCTTTCCGGCAGCGGTCCTGCCTATATTTTCGCCATGGTCGATGCTATGAGCGACGGCGGTGCATGCTGCGGTCTGCCCCGTGAACTTGCTCTGGAAATGGCGATCGCCACTTGCGAAGGTGCCGCCGCCATGCTCCGTGAAACCAAACTTCATCCTGCGATCCTGAAAGATCAGGTTACATCACCCGGCGGTACAACCATGCGCGCTTTGGAGATCATGCAGAATGCAAAATTTCATGAAACAATGGTCGAGGCTGTCAAAGGTGCTTGTGCCCGCTCCGAAGAATTGGGGAGAAATGCATAATGAAAAGTCAGGGATGTCTTTCGGTAGTCATGCCGGTTTATAATGAAGAAAAATCAATCGTTGAGATTATCAACCGTGTTTTGAAACAGCCCGAAGTCGGAGAACTCATCGCTGTAAATGACGGTTCAACCGACAAAAGTTTTGAGGCAATGCAGTGCTTTGCCGACGATCCGAGAGTTCGTTTGATAAATCAGGAGAAAAACTGCGGCAAAGGTGCAGCCATCATTCGCGGTTTTGAAGAGGCAAAACTTGATTATGTCATCATTCAGGACGCAGATTTTGAATATGATCCTTCGGAATACGGCAAGCTGCTCCGTCCCCTGCTTGAAGATAAAGCGGATGTTGTTTACGGTTCGCGTTTCATGGCGACGCCTGGACTTGTGCGTTTTTTTGCTCATGAAATGGGGAATAAATTTCTGACTTTGCTTTCAAATATTTTCTCTGACATTCATCTGTCGGATATGGAAACATGCTACAAATGCTTCAAAAGAGAAGTCATACAGAATATGAAACTTGGCTCACAGCGTTTCGGTATTGAAGTGGAAATGACGGCGAAATTTGCCAAAAGCCGTATGCTCCGCATTTGGGAAGAACCTATTTCCTATAATCCGCGCCGTTATGCAGAGGGAAAAAAAATAACTTGGAAAGACGGTTTTGCCGCTATCTGGCACATCATCGTTTTCAACTGCTTTACATCTGAAAAAAACTCATGGAAAAGACCGTGGGATGAAATATTGACCAAAGAAAGGAACAATGAAAAATGAAAAAAAGACTGCGTAAAAAATTGGGTGTCGGCGAATTCAAGGAACTCGGATTTGAATTTTATGCCACCATTGCCGATGCAGATGACAAAAAAGTTTTTGATGCTTTTATTGATTTGATCGAAGAATGTGAATTTTATTGCGAAGGCACATGGGATGATGACGGTGCTGATCTCTTTGTTTCCACCGGTTATGTCGGTATGGAAAACGAAGAACGCAAAGCAAAATTTGCTGAAAAAGTTGCTGCGATCGAAGGTTTGTCCAATGTTCGCATTTCTGAAATGATTTGAGTTTGTTTCACGGGAAAACATCATGGATGAACTGACAAAAAAAGAAACCGCACTCATTCAGGCTCTCTACACCAGACACGGCAGAAAAAAATATCCTTACTGCATTGTCGAGGGGGTACGCAGCTGCGGAGAATTTTTTGCCCGTGTTCCTGAAATGGCGTTGTTCTCAGTTGCAGATTCCGCTGCAACAGCCTCCGCTGTCGGGGCTTGCGGTGATGTACGCATTGTGCCGGAGAAAGTCTTTGAAAAGCTCTCCGGCACAGTCAACTCCCAGGGAATCCTTATTGTTTCCAAACTTCCCGAAGCGGTTGCTGAAAATGATATCAACAAAGATGATTTCATCATCGCTCTTGATAAAGTCGGCGATCCCGGAAATTTCGGAACGATCTGCCGTACCGTTAAGGCGGCAGGTTTGACAGAGTTGTGGTACACCAAAGGTTCGGTTGATCCTTTCAGTGACAAAGTCATCCGCTCTGCTATGACGGCGCAGTTTCTGTTGAAAATGCGTTGTTTTGAAACTTTGGAGGATTTGCGTAATGAGGCGAAACGACAGGGGTTTGATAATGTTTGTCTGACCAAACCCGGCAAAGGGGAAAGCTGTTTTGTCAGGGAAGGGGTTTTCAAAAAAAGTGTAGTAGTCATCGGCAGTGAGGGCCACGGAGTGTCCGACCTTGATGATTCAATAGATGTGCAAATTCCGATGCCGGGTAATTTTGAGTCGCTCAATGCGGCACAGGCGGCAACGATTTTAATATTTGAGTATGTACGCAGAAAAGAAAGCAATTTGAAATTATGAAAATAGAGATGCTTGATATATGTTATGCCGCTTTGTTTGCATCAGGTCTGATTTTGACCGTTACTGCAACTTTGTTCTGCAAAAAACTGGCGGTGAAACTTGACATTATGGATCGACCCAAAAATGAAATGCACAAAGGTCATAAAAAAGCAACTCCGCTTTTGGGCGGGCTTGCCATGTTTGCCGGATTTGCTTTTTCGTTGCTGGCAATCGGTTTGATTTACAGATTTATTCCGTTTGATTTTGCAGAAAAAATGCCTGAATTGGGTTCAGTCGGTAATGTCAGCGGCAGATTTTTATGGATTCTTGCAGGGGCGTTGCTCTGCGTGATTCTCGGACTTGTTGATGATATAAAGGGGATGAAAGCGCATTGGAAATTCGGAGGTCAGTTTATTATCGCATTGATTGCGGTATTGCTGGGCGGCGTGAGGATCAGTGCATTTATTCCCAATGAAATTTTCACCTGCTGTATTACGGTTTTCTGGTTCATGCTGTTGATGAATTCGATCAATTTTTTTGATAATATGGACGGATTGGCAGTTGGAACGGTTTGTATCAGTATGGGAATTTTTGCGATGATAGCGGCATTGAACGGACAGTTTCTGGTCGGCGGATTTTCATTTCTTTTCTGCGGAGTTACGATGGGGTTCTGGATATTCAATCATTCTCCGGCGTCTATTTTCATGGGGGACAGCGGCAGTCATTTCATCGGTTATTTTGCGGCGGTTATTTCGAGCAGTGTAACTTATTTTCATTTTGACGGTTCTCTGACCAGATTTCCGATACTTGTGCCGTTTTTTGTGCTTGCGCTGCCGCTTTTTGATACTTTGATGGTCTGTCTGATCCGCTGGAAGCTCGGCAAACCGTTCTGGATCGGCGATCACAATCATATATCCCACCGTTTCGTAAGAATGGGATTAAGCAGAAAATATGCCGTAATGATGGTGCATATTCTTGCTCTTCTGATCGGCATTGGAGCATTTCCTCTGATGTGGGGGGATTTTAAGATTGCAGCAGTCATGGTCATACAGATACTTCTGCTTCTGCTGTTGATAACGATTTTGCAGTTGAAGCTTGATGATAACAGTTCTCTTACAGTAGGA
>JAZRBX010000300.1:0-2233 GCA_045635285.1 Victivallaceae bacterium | reverse complement strand
CTACTGTTGCCGAACTTGAAAAAGATATTCTCATTATCGGACACAGATTTCAGACTTTTATGAATCCTGAAATTTTTCCGAGCGAACTCACCGTCAAATACGGCAGAAAAAATATTGCCAAAAAAATAATATCCGAAAGTTTGCAGGAACTTTTCCCGTATCATATGCTTATGGGCGCGGAACAGATTTCTGATTTTTTCATCGGTGAAGATGAGAAAAATGCGGAATGGACTCCGCAATGCGGTTACGCTTACCAAATGCGTTTGAATGTTCTGGATATGAGCGAATTTTATTGTGAAGAGGATATGAAAGCTGATGATGCGCTTTTGCTCACTGTTCAGAATTATGACAAAGGTATTTTCAGAATTTCAAAAATTTCCGCCTCCGACCGCAATATGGAAAGCATAAAACAATGGTGCAGGGATTTTGAGGATAAAATCGGCGAAGTTGCCGATAAATATGAAACTTATCCCGATCTCCCGGAACAGCTCCGCATGGCATTTTTCCACGGTCAGGACAGATTTTTCGGAGAGCAGGGGGCTGCTCTGGATGAATTTATACGCATGGCGGAAGCGGTTGAAATAGTTTTTGATACAGATCATACGGTACTTGTCCGCAAAGATGATTCAAGCGAATCCGAACATGCGGAGATTCCGGACGGAGTTTCCATTTCCGGAGGAGAAAGTTCCTCTTTGAAAGCGATTTTGAAAGCGATTGGAAGTTCTCTTTCGGAAGTTGAGATAGATTCTTATATCCTTGAAAGCTGTTTTGATCGCGATAAAGATTTTGATGCTTTTTTGAACAAGGTTTTTGATTTTGAAAAACTTTCATTTGCTGATGAGGCGCAGAAAACAGTTTTCCTCAACTTCCTTGAAGACCGCTTTGAACTTTTGAGCGAAAATTACAACCGCTTCAACGATGAGGAAAAAGCTCCGCTCCGCAGCAGGATACTTGAAATCGTAACTTCAAGAAATGAGTTTTTCAATTACCTCAAAACTCTTGAAATAGATGAAGAAAAAATACCGCAGGATGAAATGAAAAAAATTGCCGCAGGAGCGATGAATTTGAACTCCATTCTGCAAATGCTTAACGATGAACGGCACGATTTGACAGAAGATGAAAAAGATGCGATCTTTGAAGCTGTCGAATCCGCAGAAGATATTTTAAACGATTCAATGGAAACATTGGAAATTGCTTTGAAAATATAAATCTTATATAATATAAAGGAATTTATTATGGCTGAAAAATTTTTGTTGAGCGGTAACGAAGCTATCGCTATGGCTGCACGGGATTGCCGTGTCAGTCTTGGTGTCGGTTACCCCGGAACCCCTTCATCGGAAATTCTTGATGAATTTTCAAAACTCGGCGGCAAAGCCCAGTGGGCCCCCAATGAAAAAGTTTCTCTCGAAGTTGCAATCGGCGGTTCTTTCGCACAGGGCCGCTGTATGGCTACCATGAAACATGTCGGTGTCAATGTCGCTGCTGATCCGCTTTTTACCATTGCTTATTCCGGAACTCCCGGCGGTTTGGTGCTGATTTCTGCCGATGACCCCGGTATGGCTTCAAGTCAGAATGAACAGGATAACCGCCGCTATGCGATTGCCGCAGGCGTACCTCTGCTTGAACCTTCTGATTCACAGGAAGCGTATGATTTTACCATCAAAGCATTTGAGTTGAGCGAAAAATACCGCACTCTGGTTATCCTCCGCATGACCACCCGTGTCTGCCATTCAAAGAGCATCGTCATTACAAATGACAATATCGCACCTGCACCTGCAATTTCATATACCAAAGATGTCAAATCAAACGTTATGATCCCTGCTTATGCACGCCTCGCTCATAAACGTATGCGTCAGCGTCTGGCTGATATTGCCGCATTCAATGAAACAAGCGATTTTGTAAAAGAAGAAATCAACAGTACCGATCTCGGAATCATTACAAGCGGTATTTCTTATATGCATGTCAAAGATGCCGCTCCCGAAGCATCAGTTTTGAAAATCGGTCTTTCCTATCCTCTGCCTGTCGAACGCATCCGCAGTTTTGCTGCCAAAGTCAAACGCTGCGTTGTCGTGGAAGAGGGCGATCCCATCGTCGCTGACGCCTGCCGTGCCGCCGGTATCAATGTTGAAAGCAAAGATGAAATGTTCCGCTTCGGCGAACTCAATGTCGCCAGAGTACGCAATATCCTTGCCAATGATACGACTCCCGAAACTCCGCTTCCCGCAGGTAAACC